>DCVC01000151.1:10271-11195 GCA_002328625.1 Bacteroidales bacterium UBA2198 | reverse complement strand
CTGAAATGTTATCATTTGATTCACTGGTTATCGGATATATCTCAGGAAAGAATAAAAAAATGCTTCTTCCGCCTGTTAACGGCACAGCAATGAAGGGTGAGCTTATAGCAGTTGTGGGAAGAAACGGAATCGGTAAAAGCACTCTTCTCAGAAGCCTGGCAGGCCTCCAACCACCATTGGAAGGGAAAATCAGTCTAAAAGGCAGGAACATCAAAGAATACTCCAGGCTGCAGATTGCAAAAATCCTGGGTTACATTTCAACAGAAGTTGTCAAAGTTGTAAATATGAGGGTATTTGAACTGGTAGCTCTTGGCCGCTTCCCACATACTAACTGGTATGGTAAGATAGATGCTGTAAATCATAATGCAATAATTGACGCAATAGAAAAAACAGATTTATCGGATTTTTATCACAGATTTATTACCGAGCTTTCAGATGGCGAACGTCAGAGAGCTATGATAGCCAGGGTTTTGGCTCAGGATGCAGATTTGATGGTAATGGATGAACCCACTGCCTTTCTGGATATTAAAACAAAGTATGAGATACTTCATCTCTTAAGCACTCTTGCACACAACAGAGGTAAAACCATAATCATTTCTACACACGATTTTCAGATAGCTATGGATCAGGCAGATAAGATATGGCTGCTTCTGGAGACTGATCTGATCGAAGGAGCTCCCGAAGATCTGATGCTAAAAGGATCGTTCGACCACCTGTTCGATTCATCTCTGGTCGTTTTTGATTCAGATACCGGCAGCTTCGTTCTTAAAAAACCCGAAAGCGGACAAATTTATATTGAGGGGGCAGGAGCAGAAAAAGTGTGGACCGAAAAAGCAGTGATCAGGGCAGGTTATTCGTTGTCCGGTAAAAAAATAACTCCCTATGTAAAAGTTCCTGATACAAAAAACAGAAAATGGCACCTTT
>DCVC01000151.1:3088-10108 GCA_002328625.1 Bacteroidales bacterium UBA2198 | reverse complement strand
TGGGGTTTATCCGATGTGGTGCAGACTGCAAAAATTTCAATACCCTCATTCCTGGCTTGTTCATAATATGATTTTAACTTTGGTGTTGCTTCTATGCAATGCCCGCAATCAGGTTCCCAGAAATAAAGGATGGTAAAATCCTTTTCAATATCATATAATGAGACAAAAATGCCTTTGTATGAATCCATTACAAGATTTTCTGCTTTTTTGCCAATAAGGTTTGGCCGCATAAGCTCTACCTGCTTCCTGAGATCATCTTTAAATTCCTGCGAAACCCAATCAGCTTTTCCTGAAAGGTAAATGTCATCCGCAATTTTCACCAGAACTGCGTCATGTCCCATTATCTGACTCTCTCTGAAATGATTGAAAAGGTAAACAGCAATGAACTGGAATACCTTCTTATTGCTGCTGCTAAGCTTGATAATCTTATCTATCTCCTTATTCAGAGAATCCGGAGATTGTATAACAACATTCGTGAAAAAGGCATTTAATCTGGCATGTAAAATTGGTGTCCTTAATAACCTTTCGTCAGTCAGATCAATATTGTCAAAAAAATGGCTTTTGTTATAATTGTACGTCAGTATCCATTTAAGCGAATCCGGATTTGATGCTCCGGGAGGAATTGAAATATCAGGTGTTTCAACGGGGAGCATAGCTTTAATAAGCATCGAAAGAAGATTTCCTTTGTTCTCTTTAATGACATCCTTCAGATAGGATTTCATCAGTTGTTCCTGCATTTTCTGGGAATTTGCAAGTATCCTGAGTGAATCGCTGTTCAGTTTATTGCTCTGTAATTTTCTGGATATAGCTGAAGCCTTTTGCTGCATACCTACCCATTTTCTCTGATAATCAACAAAGGCTGAATTTTCATCAGACCCTGCAAATCGGAGGGTGTTGAAACAATCTTCATAGGCGCAGGTTGTACTAAAATGCTGATCATCAGATACAAGTACTTCGAAATAGCGCTTACCCGGAAGTACAACCATGTAAATGCCGTGTGGCAGATCTTCCTCCCCTGTAAAAATACCGTGACCGTTATTGTCAATTGTAATAGTGTCCTTAAGAAATTGCTTGTCACCAAAATGATAAGCAAGGAAAATAACTGAGTCCTGCAGTCCGGAAACAGTAACGGAGATCTCATAGCCGCTTTTATGCTGGGCACAGGAAAACAATGAAATCGTCAGGAGAGCGAAGCAACTAAATATCTTTCTCATTAATAATGAATATTAAAAGATGATTGCAAAAATAGTCAATGCAATTTCTTTGCCAAAGCATGCCGCAAGGAATATTAATAAATTAATCGTACTTTTGAATTATTAACCTTGCATGGAATTCCAGATGACGATTTCGATCCTTATTCCTGTTAATAATTATGATGTCGTAACACTTGTACATAGTCTGAAAGATGGCATGGAAAGGGTGCCGGAATTTGTAGAAATACTTATCGGTGACGACGGTTCTTCAGAAGAATACCGGAAGAAATATCTGTCCCTGTGTGGGAACAGAATAAGAATTATAGCTTCAAAAGTAAATGTAGGAAGGGCTACAATTAGGAATAAGCTGGCAATGGAAGCAAAAGGCGATTTCTTGCTCTTTATCGATGCCGATGCCATGCTCCCTGGCACAGCTGAAGCTTATATGATTAAATGGTTAAACAATATTAAGGAAGCCAGGGTGATTAACGGCGGAGTATTATATAATGCAAGCCCCCCGGGAGACCCCGATAAGCTCCTTCGCTGGAAATACGGGATCAGCAGAGAACAAAAAAAGGCAAGGGACAGAAACAAACATCCGCATTCAGGTTTTTCTACTTTTAACGTGATGATTGAAAAATCTGTCTTCTCTAAATTAAGGTTTTATGAAGAGCTTAAACAATATGGGCATGAAGACACCCTGCTTGGATATCAGTTAAGAAAAGCAAATATTGATATACTTCATATTGATAATGGCCTGTTGCACGATGGTCTGGAGACAAACAGGGATTTTCTGACAAAAACCAAACTTGGTGTTGAGAACCTTAGCAAGCTCTATGATAAAGTAACCGACAGAAGAACTTTTTCATCCATAGTCCGGATATTGCAAACATATAACCGTATAAAATTTTTAAGGCTTGAAAAAATTTTCACGGGAGTGTTTATACGCTACCGTGAAAGAATGGAAATACGCCTGGACTCTTCTGACGTTTCACTGAAATTGTTCTGGTTCTATAAAATCAGTATTTTCTGCACGTACAGGGAAATACACCGAAGAAAGAAATTCAATACGGTATTCTAGACATTCTGAATTAATGAATATTCATAGCAATTCTTCAAAAAAGCATTTGCGAAGGCAGGTGATATTCTGTTCCGAAATGGGTATTCGCACTTTTATTTCTATCCTTAATGCGCGTAAATACAGCAAACTATAGATTTCTCCTGATTTTATTGCTTAATAAATCAGTAAATATTTTTCTTCCAGGTATTTTGTATATTTGTGCCCTGTATCATCTATTATTTGTATGGCTGAACCATTTAACTGGACTCTGAAACAGATAAAGCGATTGAATGACGCAATCTGGCATACATCCTTATCTGATATATCAAAACGCAGGTCATTTGTTATTAAGCAATTACGGATAATCGTTCTTGCAGCTCGCGGCTTTACGAATGATAAAGTTCAGCTGAGAGCCTCTGCACTAACATTTTATTCCTTGCTCTCTGTTATCCCGATAGCTGCCATAGCATTTGCAATTGCCAAAGGATTCGGACTTGACCAGAACCTTGAACAGCTTATTACAAAGGAGTTTCAGGCACATCAGGAGGTTCTTAACTGGCTGCTTCTGAATGCAAGGAACGCAATTCAGGAAACCAGAGGGGGATATATTGCCGGTATCGGCATGATTATTCTTTTCTGGTCGGTTATGTCACTGCTTGACCAGATAGAAAGTTCATTCAATCATATCTGGCAGATCAGTTCTTCAAGACCATGGTACCGGAAGTTCACTGATTATCTTACCATAATGCTTATTTCGCCGGTATTTTTAATTCTCAGCAGCAGCATTACTGTTTTTGTAAGCACCGAACTTTCAGATTTTATCACACGTGCTCCAATACTCGATTTTTTCAAGCCTGTAATAAGTTTCCTGGTTAAGTTTGCACCCTATTTCCTGACATGGTTTGCACTTACAATACTTTTTATAATAATGCCGTATACAAAGGTCAGGTTCCTTCCTGCATTTGTTTCAGGAATAGTTGCCGGAACCATATTGCAACTACTGCAATGGCTATATATCGACCTGCAGTTTGGCATAACCAAACTCAGCACCATCTATGGAAGTTTTGCTGCAATTCCGCTTTTTATACTCTGGTTGCAAAGCAGCTGGATAATAGTTCTTCTTGGAGCTGAACTCTCATTTGCAAATCAGAATGTTTCAAGGTATGAATTTGAGTCAGAAGCTTTAAATGTCAGCAGTTATCAAAAGAGGGCCCTTGTTTTGATGATAATGCAGGGTATAATAAAAAATTTTTCCAGGGGTGAGAAACCTCTGAGCGCGGAAAAAATTGCAGGTACGCTTAAAATACCGGTTCGTCTTTCCCGTGATATATTACAGGATCTTGTTAATGCAGAACTAGTTTCCGTGATCCATGAAAATGAGCGAAAGGAGAGGCTATACCAGCCTTCCATGGATATTAACAAATTGTCGGTCAGCTTTGTATTGTCCCGTCTGGATAAGAAAGGAACCTCACAGCATCTGGTAATTAAAAACAAGGATTATGACAAAGTCATGGCGATGCTTGAGAAATTTGACAAGCTGATCGCAAAATCAGATTCAAATGTCTTGATCAAAAATATTTAACGGAGTTATTGTTTTCAGGCTTCTGAAACGACTGCTACCTTTTTTGAGCTTTTCCTGTAGTTTTTAACAAACCTTATAAAATCAGAGTATGAACTCCATTTATTGAACGGGTAATGTGGAAGGGGCAATACAATATGTCTGGTAGTACTCTCTTTCTGCCAGTATCCAAACAGGTTTCTGACGGGAAACACTCTGTCTATTTCGCTTGAAACAGCATAGTCCCATCTGAAACCGGGCTCTTTTTGCTCCATAATACGGTTGTATAACCATCTCAATTCATCATGCAAAGATTTAATCGACCTGTGTGGTATCCTGTCAAGATTAAGCTGGAGGGTCTTCCTGTCCCCAAACATACGAAGATAGAACTTATCCATATTAGCTTCAGTAATATTGTTAAGGGTCCCTTCAAAAATACGTAGCGGAATGCCATACTGATCATCAGCCGGAATCGGCGTACCGTTAACAGCTATCGTAATATCGGGTTTAATATTTGTGTGGGGAGATAAATATTCTGCAGCCCAGACACCAAGTGACCAACCAATCAGTGAAATTGATTTGTATGTCTTGGTCTCCGGCAGTACAAGAGCCTCCTCAGCTGAATAATTATAAAAAAGTATGAAGTCAAAATCATCATTGCAGAGTGGTATAAAAACATTCTCATCTGTACCCCAACCTCCATATAAGACGACCAGATGATCGTTTTTATCTCTACGTCTGATATAAGTTTTCATAAAATACCCCGGGAAATTGTGTCCCTGTCTTCTACCTAGATCAAAGATATAAATTTTTTTAGATTGTTGCCGCTTGTGGTAAAAGAATTTAAATAATTGTGTATTTAAAGAGATTATTGATTTGTATGATTACAATATGAAGGATTGAGAGTTAATAAAATAAGAGGAGAAAGGGTGGTTGTGGAAATCAGGGAGCGGGTTTTATTAATTAGATAATTCCCGTGTCTACTGTCTGATAAAAGGATGGAACCATGGTAAGCTGGCGCTGATCCTCAGGTTCCAGATGTGAAAGTCAATGTCTGCAATACAATCCTGATGATTTTCACTTCCAACCCTTTCTAAACTCCTCTTATACCAATAGCATGAGCTAGGAACAAATTTAGAAAATAATTATCAAATTATCAAATTAATAATAAAAAAATATTATAATAAAATATTGCATCGATTGCTAAAATATTGCTTATTTTTGGTATAAATAAAATACATCATCTAAATTTCTTGAAAATGGTTGCTGAACTGGAGAAAATTTCATATGATGATGGCGGTGGATTCAGGGCCGCATACATCAAGGAAACTAACGGATTCTGGCATTTTCATCCCGAATATGAACTTGTGCTGAATTTAAAAGGCAACGGAACACGTATTGTAGGCGACAGTGTTGAATTGTTCGATTACTATGATATGGTGCTTATTGCAGGTAACATACCACACTCCTGGAATTATTACAAAAGTTCAGGCACCCTTCCTGAAAAACATGGTATCATGGTTCATTTTAAACTCTCCTCACTGGGAGAAGCTTTATTGTCGCAACACGAAATGCACTGCGTAAGGGATTTGCTCACTGACTCTGAAAGAGGCATTGTATTCTCTGTCGAGGACGCAGGAAAAGCTGAAGGGCACCTGGTTGGGATGATAAACAATAAGGGAATCGATAAGATGATTGATTTTTTTAACCTCCTGAGAATTTTGTGCTCATCAGATAAAAAAGCATTTCTGTGTTCAGAGAACTATAAACACTCTTTTGATGAAAGAGGGAACAAAAGAATGACCGAGGTCTATAATTATATAAGAGAAAATTACTTTAAGCCAATATCACTTGAAAGGATCTCAGAAATTGCCAGGATGAGCCCTTTTGCTTTCAGCAGGTATTTTAAGAAAAATTGCGGTGCCGGATTTGTCGAGTATCTGAACAGGGTCAGGACCAACAAAGCCTGCTATCTTCTTCGTGAAACAGAGTATCAGGTTCACGATATTGCCATAGAGTGCGGATTTGCCAGTATCTCCAATTTCAATAAACAGTTCCGGAAGTCCGAAGGCCTGTCTCCACGCGACTACAGGGCTCAATTTAAATAACCCCTGGAATAGTTAAAAAAATTGATCAAATTACGCTAACCATGCCCATGACAATGATTGAAAAAATATTGGTTTCACACGCGGAATCCAATATGGTGAAGCCAGGTGATATTGTTGATATTGAGATTGATACTCGTGCCGCACGTGACTTTGGCGGAGCTAATGTCATAAAAAATTTAAGGGATAACAGATTGTCAATAAACGATCCTGAAAAAACAGTGTTTACTTTTGACTGTAACCCTACAGGTTCTGATCAGAAATACGCTGTAAATCAACACATCTGCCGGTTATTTGCACGCGAAAATGGAATCAGGGTATTTGATATTGACGCTGGTATCGGAACTCATATTCTGATTGATGAGGGTTATGTCGGCCCTGGTTCAACTGCAGTTTCAACCGACTCACACGCCAATATCCTTGGAGCAGTGGGGGCTTTCGGACAGGGAATGGGAGACATGGATATTGCTGCTGCATGGCACTACGGAAAAGTCTGGTTCAAAGTACCCCATTCGGTCAGAATTAACCTGGCTGGAGAAATCCCGCCTGACGTAACTTCAAAAGATATTATTCTTAACCTTCTCAGAATATTCGGAGCCAATTCACTTTTAGGATATTCAATTGAAATATACGGCGATCCGGTCGNNTAATTCTCTTTCCTCCGGATAAAAGAATAACAGATTATTGCAATAAGCATTCGAACAAGAAATTCATCCCGGTTTTTGCTGATGAAAATGCAAATTATGAAAAGACTTTTGAAATTGACATCTCACAGTTCAAACCAATGGTATCAAGACCCGGAGAACCTCACAATGCTGTGAACGTACAAGAGGTTCGCGGACTTAAAATAGATTCTGCATTCATAGGCAGTTGCACGAACGGAAGGATGAATGATATGCTTAAAGTTTCAGCTGTCCTGAAAAACAAAAAGATTGCTCCCGGCATTGTTTTAAAGATCGTTCCCGCAACCGACTCGATATGGATGGAGTGCCTAGAAAGAGGAGTAATCGATGTCTTCAAAAAAGCCGGGGCCCTTGTATCTAATGCCGGGTGCGCCGGCTGTGCCGCCGGCCAGGTCGGACAAAATGGTCCGGGTGAAATTAC
>DCVC01000151.1:0-2992 GCA_002328625.1 Bacteroidales bacterium UBA2198 | reverse complement strand
TGAAAAACCTTTAGAAAAATCCTCTTCTGTCACTGGAACCACCTGGCTGATTGGCAGAGATAACATAGATACTGATATGATATTTCATAACCGGTACCTTTCAGTAACAGATATCCGTGAAATGGGACAATATACCTTCGATAACCTGAAAGGATTTGAAGATTTTGCAAAAAAAGCAAAACCCGGCGATATTGTTGTCGCAGGCAGGAACTTCGGCAGTGGAAGCTCCAGGCAACAGGCGGTGGATTGTTTTGTTTCACTCGGCATACAAGCTGTTCTGGCAGAATCATTCGGTGCAATATATGAACGAAACGCAATTAATGCAGCTTTCCCTGTTGTGTCTTGTAAAAATCTTTCAGAGCTGAATCTTAGAGATGGCGATACCGTTAGAATAAATTTTCTGACAGGTAAGATAGAAAACCTCACAAACGGTTTTGTTGCAGCAGCTGATCCGTTTTCTGAAGTTCAGCTTGAAATATACAGGAGAGGCGGCTTACTGGGAAAATAAGAACCGTTTTAATAAATAATCCATACTCCATGAAACCTGAAACATTTGCTGAAAAGATATTTAAATCTCCCGCCGGAGCAATTGTCTTTGCCAGGCCCGATATATTACTTTCTCATGATAACACTTTCAGCATCTATAAAACCTTTCAGAAAATGGGAGGGAAAAAGGTCGTGGATCCCGAGCAGATTCTTGTGGTCCTTGATCATAATGCCCCTCCGGCCGACTCAAAACTTGCAACACAATACCAGGAGATAAGAGATATAGTTACTGCGCAAGGGATAAGAAAATTCTATGATTCAGGTAAAGGCATCTGCCATCAGATTATGTCGGAGCACGCAAAACCGGGGATGCTGATAGTGGGAAGCGACAGCCATACATCAACTGCAGGAGCATTCAATGCATTTGCCGCAGGTGTTGATCGCACAGAGTCAGCTGGGATCTGGAAAAGAGGGGAAACCTGGTTCAGAGTACCTGAGTCAATTAAAATCACTCTTAAGGGTAAACTGAAGGAGGGAGTCTATGCAAAAGATCTTGCATTATGGATCATTGGTATGATCGGATCAGACGGCGCAAATTATATGTCAGTGGAGTATCATGGTGACGGGGTAAAATCTCTCAACATATCCGACCGCATGACCGTTGCCAACCTGGCTTCAGAAATGGGAGCAAAAAATGCTGTCTTTCCGGCTGATGATATGTTAACTGAATTTCTGGGCCAGAAGGAAATGGGAATCCGGGCAGATGATGGTGCTGAATACATAAAGGAAATAGATATTGATATGAATGATATTTTTCCGTTGGTAGCAGCACCTCACCATGTTGATAATATTAAATCAGTTGCCGAAATAACTGGTACAATTGTACATGAGGGACTTATCGGAACCTGTACCAATGGAAGGATTGAAGATCTCAGAACTGCTGCACAAATACTTAAAGGAAAGAGTGTCAGGGAAGGTTTTCAGCTGCATATTATACCCGCTTCACGAAAAATTTTTCTTCAGGCAATAGAGGAAGGCATCATATCAACATTAATCGAATCAGGAGCAAATATTTTGTCTCCCTCATGTGGGCCCTGTCTTGGAACGGGGCAGGGGATACCGGCAAGCGGTCACACAGTGATATCTACTGCCAACAGGAACTTTTTGGGGAGAATGGGAAACAAGGAAGCATCTATTTTTCTTGCATCGCCTGCAACAGTAGCTGTATCAGCGTTGACAGGAAAAATCACTGATCCAAGGAAGCACCCGTATTCTGAAAAATTCCCATTTATTAAAGCTCAGAGTAAAACGGTGGTAATAAACCCTGGCGAAGACAGAAAGAATGGTAATGTGTGGAATTACAGCGATGCTGATAATCTTAATACCGATCTGATGTTTGCAGGCAAACATACTTATAATGTATTAAGCAGCGATCCTGGTTCAATCATGCCGTTGCTTTTTGAAGATTTCGATCCTTCATTCAGCAAAAATGTAAAACCGGGAGATATAATCATTGCAGGTGAAAACTTTGGATGCGGCAGTTCAAGGGAGCATCCTTCTGTCGGTCTTGCACATGCAGGTGTACTTGCTGTTATTGCTAAATCTGTAAACAGGATCTTCTACCGCTCCTCAGTCAATCAGGGGCTCGCACTTATTGTCTGCAGGGAGGCAGTGGAAGCATATAAACCAGGTGATACGGTTTCTCTAAGTCTTGACAGGGGGAAGATTATCATCGGAACATCTAATTTCGGGTTTGAACCAGTACCGGATAAGCTAAGGCAGATCCTTGAAATGAAAGGATTGGTTAACTACCTGAAAAGCGTCTGAATCAGAATATCCATTTTAGAATCTTAAGCTTCATGGACTCGGAATCCGGTGAGGATTCTCTTGATATCAGTATGACACTTATGAAAAAAAAATGTAATTTTGCGCCGCTAAACGGTTCCGTAGCTCAGTTGGATAGAGCAACAGCCTTCTAAGCTGTGGGTCGAGCGTTCGAGTCGCTCCGGAATCACAAAGATAATCAGGTAGTTGTTATTTACGACCTCTTGTTTATTTATCACTTCTGAAACATAACTGATATATTTCCGAAATTTATTCCGCTTTACCCGTTGTATCCCAGGTGCAATTGTAACGAAGGATTATACTATAATTAAGTAAACACAGGTTTTTTTAAATAATTTAATCTTTTTTAACAGATAAAAGTATAAGGTTATAATTAAAAAATATAAATTTGATTACAGTTTTATTGTGAAAGCAGGAAAATAACACTAATGGCAATACTGTGTATTTTGAAATCAAACAGGTAATAGGGTATTTGGGCTTCCGGGTTTTATTTCATAGTTTAGCTTTGCTTCAGACCATGAAGGTTAGTAGTTATTATAATGGGGGCGGCATATTTATTTAATCTGGATTAGTGAATAAAGAAATTTTGTTTTAGGTTTCTAAAGTGCCGCCCTCTAAATATTTCAACACCCGGCAACACCTTGTTTCTTTACAATCAATT
>DCVC01000198.1 GCA_002328625.1 Bacteroidales bacterium UBA2198 | reverse complement strand
AGTTATGTAACACTTTCAGGCATTACACTGATTAACTTTGAAATCAACTAATAAATCAATAATATGCCAATATTAACTATTTTAATCGTATTGATTGTTGCAGGAGTTCTTCTGTACCTTGTCAATAATTACATCCCTATGGATGGTAAAATTAAGAAAATCCTGAATGTTGTTGTTGTTATAGTTGTTGCAGTCTGGCTTCTCAAGATATTCGGGGTTTTTGCATACCTGAAGGATATTAACATTTAAAAGTATATCCTGAAGTCACAAAAAAAGCCGGGGATCCCATTTCCGGTATANNCGATCAAGTCATGGTGGACAAGTATAATTTAGTCAAATAAAACAATAACAATAATGAATAATCTTCTAAGAGGACTGCTTTCGGGAATTGGAGCCTGGAAATTGGGTGGTGGTTGTTTGGGGACTATTGTAGTTTTTGTGGTTATCTGGCTTTTGCTCGGAACATGCAGCTAACTGCAAATATATGAAGATAAAAAGATAGTAGTTGTAAAATAAAAGCCACAGGCTTTGGAATAATGCATTCTTAAATATCAGACCAGGCAAATGAAAGTCGTAGATTTTTTGTTATGAGCAGAAAGAAGGACAACCTGAAAATCCGCGAAGGGATTTTTAAAATATTCTTAGATTCAGCAAAACATAGAGGAAGGATTCTCAAATCAGGTGTTTGGTTTCTTCTGCTTTAGTTTTAGCTTTTGCTTTAATGCTGCTACGGACAGCTTATGCCTGGTGATTTCCTTAACAAGTTTTTTATTTGAAATTTTTAACTTATCGATTTCTGCATTAAGATCTATCTTCTTATCAATAAGTTGCATGCGTAAACGCTGTATTATATCCAATTTTTGTTCCAATAAATTGTGTAACTCAATAAGTTTCTTTTCTTCTTTCTTCATTTCTGATATATCGGTTGCCACAAGTATGCAATAATCACCCTGCAGATAATCAGGCAGAAGATGAATGGATAGTTTCAGATATAATGAGTTGATTAAAGATATTACCAGAACATTATTTTTATTATGACCAGGTTGAGCAAATAATTTATCAAAATTTGATTTATCATTTGGAACGATAAAACGCTTAAAGTAAGATCCAATAACAAGCTCAATTGGTTCGTGCACAAATTCAGCAAATCTTTGATTACAATAGATAATTATACCTTCTTTCGAAAGAGTAACTGCTCCTTCATTCATTTCTTCAATGAAGGTACGATATGGTGTTTCAGCAGAACTAAGAGAATAGACTTGCTCTCCTTTCGTACCGGAAATCACAATTGCATCCACTTCTCCGTTTCGAATTGCCAGAAGCGTTTCCTCAGCATCAGTCAGGCGGGAATGTAATTCTTCATTCTCAATAATTAATTGTTCTTTTGTCCTGGTCATTTAATTCATTTTATTAAATCAAATATGATAAAATTCCTAAGGATCCTACAGCTCTTATATCCTCTTCAGGTCTAATCCCATAAGTACCTTTTCTATGTTTGACATATCGCCAATAATACGGCGGAATGGAAGCGGCAGCTTTTTAATTAATGTCGGGGCTGCAATTATCTGTTCATCTTTTGCTAAACCTGGCATTTGATAAAGGTCAATCACTTCAAGTTCATATCGTCCCTCAAGATATTCTTCACATATCTTTTTCAGGTTCGTAAGGGCCAGTACCGATCGATTCGTTGTACCGGTCACATATAAACGTAATACATATTTGCTGTTGCCCGGTTCGGAAATTGACAGATCAAACTTTGCTGTCGATCCTTTTACAATGGCTTTTTTCTTTTGCATAATTTAATTGATGAATACTGTTATTTTAAATCAGCCGATAGTTAATAAATCCAATCCGACAAGAACACGTTCTGTATTTGAGAGATCACCGATTATTTTACGAACAGGTACAGGCAATTTTCTTACCAATGTTGGTAAGGCAAGAATCTGGTCCTCCTTGCCCAACTGTGGATTTATCAAAAGATCAATTACTTCAATAGAGTATTTCCCCTTTAACTGTTCTTCGCATATTTTTTTCAGATTTCCAAATGCAGTAAGAGCTTTTGGTGTTTGTCCGGCTACGTATAAACGAAGTATCCACTTATCATCTTTTATTTTAACCGGTTTCTCTTTTTTAATTTTTTTCTCTGAACTTTCCTTCTCTGGTTTCATCATAGTAAGTATTTATTTTTCAAGGTATGATGGAACACCCATGTTGAATATTGTATTGCTATTGATTTTATGTTTACAAAACATGGGTGCTTCATCGGATACTCGTTTTAAGTATTTTTTTTTGCTGCTGTACTGTTTTCAATAACAGCTTTTCTGCTGATTGCCATTTTTATTTTATCCTGTTCAAGTCGTTTAATCATTTCCTGTTCAGCTTCTATCATTTTAACAGCTTCGGATTCTTCAGACTCAAAATCGGCATGCAAAGAAGCAATCTGTGCCTCTAAAGTCTTGCGTTTCCGTTCCAATTCACGTTTTTTTCGTTCAATATCATTCTTACGGGTCAACACTTCGGCATTTTCAAAAGCTTCCTGTGCAAGACGGGCCGAACCGGTTAAAACTCCACTGGCACCAATATAAACCTCACGTAATTCCACACCATGGTCAGTCAGCAAAAATTCGCGGATTTGGTTAGAGTTAGCCATTCCTCGCGATTTAAGAACATACATTACCCTGTTTCGTTCACCGTTTAATTCTATATCACGAAGTAATAACCAGGTATCTATCAGAGATGATATTCCGACATCAGAACTCTCTGATGCACTTTCGTTTGAAGTCAGGCTGGTAAATAATGCTGTTATCTGATTCGCCTTAAGAAAATCAACAATACGCATTAACATCCTTTTTACTTCGATCTCCTTATCACCGATAATGAAAGTATTGATGGGATCCAGAATAACAATATCAGGATTGAATGCATTCACAGCTTTGTGAGTTGCTGCCAGATGCATTTCCAGACCGTATAATGTTGGCCGTGTTGCCTGGAATTTTAAAAGGTCTTTCTGNNACCCAGGTCTCTAATTTTATACCGATAGAAAGCATATTGCGCATTAACTGGTTTGGAGATTCTTCGAAACAGAAATAAAGAACACGTTCACCCCGTTTACATGCAGCTTCTGCAAAATGAGCTGCTATGCTTGTTTTTCCTACTCCGGCAGTACCAGAAACAAGTACAGTACTACCGCGGTAATAACCTTTCCCTTCAAGCATTTTATCAAGTTCATTTATACCACTTGAGATTCTTTCGTTTGATACAATATGTTCTAGTCCCAGGGAGGTTACCGGTAATACTGAAAAACCATTCTCATCAATCAGAAA
>DCVC01000246.1 GCA_002328625.1 Bacteroidales bacterium UBA2198 | reverse complement strand
GTGAAGAAAAAGGTGGTAATAGGTTTGTCGGGCGGTGTTGATTCAAGTGTTGCCGCGTGGATTCTGAAGGAGCAGGGTTATGATGTAACTGCCTTGTTTATGAGGAACTGGCACGACACAACAGGTTTGCTGCAAAGCGACTGTCACTGGGAAGATGATCAAATGTTTGCCGGGATGGTTGCCGCAAAGCTTAAAATACCTTTTCACATGGTAGACCTGAGCAGACAATATAAGCAGAAAGTGATAGATTATATGTTTTCTGAGTATGCTAAGGGACGTACACCAAATCCGGATATTCTTTGTAACAGGGAGATAAAGTTCGATTCATTTTTTAAAGAAGCCAGGAAATTTGGAGCTGATTTTACAGCAACGGGACATTATTGCAGAAAAGAAAAGCTTGAATCAGGTGAAAGAACAATAAACCGGCTTCTCTCCGGAAAGGATAAAAACAAGGACCAGAGTTATTTTCTGTGCCAGATAAACCAGGAACAGCTTGCATATTCTCTCTTTCCCATAGGTGGGATGACCAAAACTGATGTCCGGCTGGCGGCCGGTAACCTTGGCCTTCCAACTGCACAAAGGAAAGATTCTCAGGGAATTTGTTTTGTAGGTAAAGTGCACTTACCTGTTTTCCTCCAGCAGCAACTGGATGAAAAATACGGTCAGATAATAGAGATCCCGGTATCATTTAAACATAAATCATGGCAGTCAGGCTATCGGGATGTTGACCCAAGTGAAGAGGAACTCATGATGGCCACTGAACCCTACTCTTACAGTCCGTCTTCAGGAAGAATAATCGGAGCCCATAAGGGTGCTCACTTTTTTACAATAGGGCAAAGAAAGGGATTGAATATTGGCGGTTACAAAGAACCTCTTTTTATACTTGGAACAGATGTTGAGAAAAACATTATATATGCCGGTGAAGGCAGGGAGCATCCCGGACTTTACAGAAAAGGCCTGTTGATAAGAAGTAATGAAATACACTGGGTAAGGAGAGACATGGAAATGCCGGATGGCGAATGCAGGGAATACATGTTAAGAATAAGGTATCGCCAGCCGCTTCAAAAAGCAAGACTTTATAAAAGACATAATGGGATGTACATAATTTTCAACAGGTTACAAAGAGGCATCACTCCCGGGCAGTTTGCGGCATGGTATGATGGTGAGGAGTTGATCGGTTCGGGGGTGATATCACGATAACCGGTTTTTATAATCCTCGTAATCAAATTCTCTTATCAGTCGGAATTTACCATCTGAATTCCAGATACCGATTGAAGGATGCTGTACCCCGTTGAATGTGGTGGTTTTAACCATTGTGTAGTGGATCATGTCAAGGAATATTATTCTGTCGCCTGCCTTGAGCTCCTTCTCAAACGACCAATCCCCCATTACATCCCCGGAAAGACACGAATTCCCACCAATTCGATAGACCGGCTTTCCGGGCTGAGGATCAGCAGCACCTGATATTGCCGGTTTGTAAGGCATTTCGAGGCAATCAGGCATATGTGCCGTAATAGAGATATCCAGAATTGCAGTTTTTATTCCCTGGTTTATAACAATATCCTCAACAGTGGCGACCAGCTCACCTGTCTCCCATGCAAAGGCGGAACCCGGTTCAAGAATGACATGCAGACCGTATTTCTCCTTAAAATCTCTTATAAGTTTTATCAGGTGATCAGTATCGTAATCGTATCTTGTTATCAGATGACCTCCTCCCATATTGATCCACTTTAATTCTGCAAAGTGTTTTCCGAACTTCTTTTCAACAACCTTCAGAACATTTTCAAGGGCGTAGGAATCTGATTCAAAAAGAACATGAAAATGAAGTCCTTCCACACCCTGCGGTAAAACACCTTCCAGTTCATCAGCACTAACTCCGAGTCTCGATCCCGGTGAACATGGATTGTAAATACCATGACTTATTTCAGAATATTCCGGATTTATCCTTAAACCCGGAGAGATTTTTTTCGAATATTTTGACAATAGAGTCGAATATTTATTGTATTGAGCCAGTGAATTAAAAGTTATATGGGAGCTGAGTTTAATTATTTTCTCGAACTCTGCCTGTTTATAAACAGGAGCGTAAGTGTGAGCGGGATGGCCGATTTTTTCAAAGCAGAGTTGTGCTTCGTGCAAAGAACTGGCTGCAGCTCCCGAAAAGTATTCCCTGAGAATCGGAAATACGCCCCACATGGCAAAACCCTTGAATGCAAGTATTACTTCGGCACCCGACTCATCTGCAACATGTTTTATCAGGGAAAGGTTTTTTCTGAATCTCTCTTCATCGATAACATAACAGGGGGAGGGTAATAATGTATAATCTACTGGCAACTTAAAAACTGATTTCAGTTAATACTATTAATAAAGGTTTAAAGGTTTAAAGGTTTTTGAACTATTATAATTCCAGGTCGATATCATGTAGTTCAATCCATGGAAGACCCAGTATTTTCAATTGTTCCATGAAGGGATCAGGATCAAACTCTTCCACATTAAACACTCCGGGTTCTTTCCATATTTCTTTCAGATACATCATAGCGCCGATAGCAGCTGGTACACCTGTTGTATAGCTGACACCCTGGGCACCAGTTTCCTTATATGCAGCCTCGTGACTGCAGTTGTTATATATATAATAGGTTTTCTCCCTGCCGTTTTTGATGCCTTTAATCCGGCATCCAATGGAGGTCCACCCCGTATAATTCTCTCCAAGTTCGCCAGGATCGGGAAGAACAGCTTTCAGGAACTGAATCGGGATTATTTCCCTTCCGTCGAACATTACAGGTTCGATACCTGCCATTCCGATATTCTGAATTACTCGGAGATGAGTCAGATATTCCTGGCCAAAAGTCATCCAGAACCTTGCTCTCTTCAGGGTGGGAAAATTTTTGACAAGAGATTCAAGTTCCTCATGGTAAATGAGATAGGATTCTTTGGGTCCAATTTCGGGATAAGTTAACGGCTTATGTATTTCATGTGGCTTAGTATAAATCCATTTACCATTCTCCCAATATCTGCCTTTCTGGGTCACTTCCCTGATATTGATTTCAGGATTGAAATTCGTAGCAAACGGTTTGCCATGATCGCCGGCATTACAGTCAACAATATCAAGATAATGGATTTCGTCAAAATGATGTTTTGCCGCATAAGCAGTAAAGACTGATGTAACACCCGGATCAAAACCGCAACCAAGGATAGCTGTTATCCCTGCATTTATATACCTGTCATGATATGCCCACTGCCAGCTGTATTCAAATTTCGCTTCTTCAAGTGGTTCGTAATTTGCTGTATCGAGATATGACACCTGTTCTGCGAGACAAGCATCCATTATATGAAGATCCTGGTAAGGCAAAGCAACATTAACCACTATATCAGGCTTAAATGAACTGATCAGTTTTCTGAGTTCCGGAACATTGTCGGCATCAATCTGCGCAGTTTTTACACGTTCCTTCCCTGCCCTTTCTGCTATGGCATCACATTTTGATCTGGTACGGCTTGCCAGCAATATATCTGTAAAAACATCCGGAAGAGAAGCCATTTTGTGAATTACCACTGTACCTACTCCTCCGGCACCAATAACTAATACTCTTCCCATTAAACACTAATAAATAAGTCTAACCAGATCCAAATATAAGATTTTTAACTGATGCTTCAATATAATGACGCCATACAAAAACAAATCTTCAGGCTTTCATAAAAAGAGAATTACTGAACAATGTTATTCTGATTATCTTTGTTTCCAAATATGATCAAAGCTCATGAAATTGATCAATCCCTTGGTTATTTTACGAATACTAAGTACTATTCTCTTTCTTGAATCAGTTTCGTATCTATTGTGTCTTCCAGTTGCACATATCTACAATGAATCACCTTATCCCTTCATATGGTCATCATTTATCACTACTGTCCTGTCTGTGACCTTTTTTCTGATTTCAAGAAATACTCCATTTGATAAAATGAGTATAAGAGAAGGTTATCTGTCTGTTTCACTCTCATGGTTGATGTTTACCGGGCTTGGCACGCTTCCTTATATTTTAAGCGGTACCATTCCATCATTTGTTGACGCTTTTTTTGAGTCATGCTCAGGGTTTACGACGACCGGAGCTTCTATAATCAATAATGTGGAAATACTTCCATATTCTATCCTTTTCTGGCGAAGCTTTACTCATTGGATTGGCGGCCTCGGAATAATTGTACTTGTAATAATTATACTGCCTTCACTGCGAATTACCAGATTTCAATTTTTTGGTCTCGAATCATCACTTAAGGAAAAGATACATCCGAAAACAAAAGCTGTTGGTTACAGATTATTATATATATATCTGACCCTTTCTTTAATTGAAATGATGTTATTGTGGGCAGGTGAAATGAATCTCTTCGAGAGTATCTGCCATACCTTTGGTACTGTGGCAACAGGTGGTTTTTCGACAAGAAATACAAGTATTTCGGGTTTCTCAGCATATACCCAGTATATTATAGGATTATTTATGCTTTTATCGGGGATAAGTTTTGTCATTTACTATCAAATGGTAAAGTTGCAGTTCAGAAAAATAAAGCATAACGAGGAATTATGGTTTTATCTTGCTTCAACTTTCCTTGCGGGCATAATCGCCACTTCAATCCTGCTTGTTAAAACATCCAGCCCTCTGGAGTCTGCTTTCAGGGAAGGCTTCTTCCAGGTAATCTCAATACTGACCACTACAGGGTACTCTACAACAGATTATCTTTACTGGCCTTCAGCAGGATTACTGCTTATCTTTGTTTTATCTTTTACCGGCGCCAGCACTGGATCGACTACAGGTAATATAAAAATGGGAAGGCATCTTATTGTTTTAAAAAATATTAAGAGTGTATTTGTAAAGCTTCTTCATCCGAATGTTATCACCCAGATCAAGATTAATGACAAGCCTGTTGCTGAAAGGGCAAACATCTCCATTATTTCTTTCGTTGTTTTCTATATATTCATTTTTGTTGCTGCCACAATTATTGTTGTGGCAACGGGAATTGAACCTGTTACAAGTGCAAGCGCCGTTGCAAGTTCGCTGGGAAATATTGGCCCGGGGATTGGGGCAATTGGTCCAATGAATACTTTTGCTCAATTCTCCGATTTTAACAAACTGTTCTTCAGTCTTTTGATGATAACCGGAAGGCTCGAGATTTTTACAGTGTTCATTCTGGTTGCTAAATCCTTCTGGAGGCTTTGAGGGCACAGGGGGTGGGACGTGGAGCTCATTGATTGCAGAGCCGCCGTACTGATTCAAGTTTTTCAGGTGTTCCGATATCGAACCAGTAACCGTCATCACACCTGAAGGTGAATATAGTATGCGAGGATGCTAAGCTTAGATAAAGTGAAGTCATTGTATATATCCCCCCGCTCATATAATTGAAGATTTCAGGTTCGATGATGTGTATTCCTGAAAAGGCAATTTCCGACAGGTCATTATTTAAATCCCTCGATATTATCTTTTCCCCTGTAGTTTTATTACACCAGCCTGCCAGAATCCCTTCGGAATCAACAAGGAAATACCTTTTGCCTTCGCGGTTTCTGACTGCAAGCGTTGCGAGACCCCTTTTTTCATTATGAAACCTGTAAAGGGTTGACAGATCAAGATCAGTCACGATATCAGCATTGTATAAAAGAAAAGGTGAGGTATCAAAGAAATTTCTGGCTTTAAACAATCCGCCTCCGGTTTCAAGCAGCAGGTCGCGTTCATCCGAAACCGTTATTTTGAAGCCCAGTCTGTTCAGTCGCTTTGCTTCATCTTCAACCATGTCTGCAAAATGGTGAACATTTATAATAATATCATCAAATCCTGACCTGTTGCATTTCTCAACAGCAATATGGAGGGCGCTTTTGCCATTAATATCTACCAGAGCTTTAGGAATTGATCCTGTAATCTTCCCGAGTCTTGTGCCTTTTCCGGCTGTCATGATCATTGCTTTCATAACCAGGGTTTTATNNNNGCAAGATTGATTATCTGTATCATGAGGTTTACTCCGGGGACAATGCTATCAGTAAAAGTTGGCTTTTGCTCGTATAAACCTCTGAATCCAAATGCACCCAGTGCCTGCATTATTCTTATGAGGCTGAATCCCGAGTAATACCCTCTGAATTTATGTTTCTCTTCTTTTGTCTCCCGGCAGAAATTGTCAATATAATAACCAAGAAGTTCCTCACGGTCTTTTTCCTGCATTGGTATTTTGGCATCATTGAGCATTGAAGCAACATCGTATTGCGGAGCGCCTTTTCTGCCTCCCTGGTAATCAATAAACCACGGCTCCTCTCCCACTACCATTACATTTGCAGTCTGGAAGTCCCTGTAAAGAAAATAGTCCTGTCCTGTCTCAAGAAGATAATCGGCCAGAGAATTAAAATCATGCTCCAGGCGACGTTCATTGAAAGCTACGGCAATGAGCTTAAGAAACATATACTTGAAGTAATTCATATCCCACATCATTGACTGCCGGTCGAAGCTTTTGTGAGGATAACAAAGATCAAGATTTAAACCATCTATTCCCTTTATCTGAAAATCAATCAACCAGTCAAGAATCTTCTGATACAGAATTTTTGTCGAATGATCAAAAGGTGCAATTATAGGTTTTTTATGAAGCCAGGTGTAAAGGTTGTCATCTCCCAGGTCCTGAAGATAATAGACATACTCGCCAGGGATATATCCGAATATTTCAGGAACAGGAAGAGATATTGATCTGAAATGATTTGTGAAACCGATAAATGCTTCATTTTCCTCAAGATTAGCATTGTATGCTCCGATGATACTTCTGCCTGCTTCATATATTCTGAAATATCTCCTGTCAGAACCCGATCGTGGCAAAGGGATTATATCTGTTTCAGTTTTTCTGAAAAGTGCTTTGTATCCTTTTGCAATTATCTTAATAATGTCCTTTTCGTCCATCCCTTATGAATAGTTATGACTGTTGAAATATGCTTTTCCTCATTTATTTACAATGAGTTATCACTGAGCCCAGTGTTATCCTTCCATCCAATTAATAACCATAGAACCTTTTAATCCAATAAACTTTTGTCTGATTATAACCTGATCATCACCTTTTTCCTGAACAAAATCAATGCAACACTCCATATAATAATCATCTGAATGATGGCAAACAAAAGGCTTCCGGTCATGTTGCCAGCGACAGGTACGCATATCTTTTCATAAAACCATGAATAAAGAGTGATTCCGGCATCTCCCGACGGCAATTTAACGGATAGCAAAATTTTTATCCAGATTCCAGCCAGAAAATAAGAAAAAAGTGCATTTGTTCCAAAGACTCTGAAAAAACCACCCCACTTCTGGAACTTAAACACATCGGAAATCAGATAGATAAGAGCCAGCGTTGCCATTGCTATACCTGATGTGTAAAGCACATATGAACTTGTCCATAAAGGTTTGTTTATTGGGAAAAACTCGTTCCATAAAAGTCCCAGTCCTGTTAAAGCAGCACCTATTACAATCAATTTAATAACTGCTTTCCCTCCTGTTGAGCCTTTTGAAACAAGTTCCCCGGCATAATATCCTATTATTATGGTGCAAATTGAAGGCAGAGTGCTTAGAAGTCCCTCAGGATCGAATGGAATACCAAAACCAGTATAAAGATGGTTTTTGCCCAGGAGAGCCAGATCAACTTTCAAGGCGAAGTTTCCTTCAAGAGAATAGGGTTCCGGGCCTCCCGAAAAGCTAAGCAATCCCCAGTAGGATAGCAAAATAACTGTTGTAACAATCCACAGGTAGTCCCGTCTGATCGTCATACATATTAAAGCACCTATTCCATAGGCGAGTGCGATACGTTGAAGAACACCCATAATTCTGAAGGTGGAATAATCTCTTCCGAAATATGGAAAAACCGCCAGAAGCAGTCCTAAAGCAAAAATTGAAGCAGTGCGCCTCAGTATCCTCAGAAAGGAATCTGTGTTTAACTCATGTCCGTATTTCTTCATGGAGAACCACATCGAAACGCCAACAATAAACAGGAAGAAGGGGAAGACCAGATCAGTCGGAGTGCAGCCATGCCATTTTGCATGACGCAATGGGGCATAAACATAGTTCCAGCTTCCCGGGCTGTTTACTATTATCATAAATGCCACAGTCAGGCCTCTGAAAATATCGAGTGATCCTAATCTGTCCTTTTTAGCCATCATTTTCTCAATTGAATATGATAAAAATAGTAAATAATTCCAGCTAATCGTATCAAATTTCGCACACTGGCTATTTTCGTTTGTAAGACCTGCCGGATAATCCGTTTCTATCTTCCATTACAATTTACCCCTGGAAATAAATCGTTTTGACATCCTGTCAGCCGGATACTTTATGTAGAAGCCTGTCCAATATTCAGCGATTGTGCTTTTAATTTCTTTCCTTAGTATCCATAATCCTATCAGATTGGGAACGGTCATAAAAGCAATTGTTATGTAGGAAAGAGACCAGATTATAGTTGTATCGGTGAACGATGCAATAAAGAAAGCGATGACGAAAGCGATCCTGTAATAGATAACATAATTTGGACCGACCAGGTAAGTAAGTGCTCTGTCGCCATAATAAGACCATGATATTGCTGTAGAGAAAGCAAACAGAAGCAATCCTATGGAGACAATATATCTGCCCCATTTACCAAGAATACTCCGTTCAAATGCCACGGTTGTAAGTGGTGCGCTGTGAATAAGAGATTTACCGGTGATAGTTATTGATGCATTTGCAGATTGCAACTTACCTCCCGATATATTTATCTTTCCTGTGTAAAGACGTTTGTTTTCCATAAACTTAACATCTTCAGCAACCGACCGCGAAGAAATCAGGGTTATTGGCGTAATCATCTTACCGTCAACTATATCCAGCTGCCCATTAAAAAGAGGCAAAGCTTTGCCTTTCTTAACAAAATCGATAACTTGTAGTTTCTGATCAGACATATTTTCATCATATTTCTGATTCAGGAAGATCATATCGGCGCTTTGAAACTGGTTTTCAATCTTCTCAGTCCAGACTCCCGAAGAAAGAATAACAAGGCCCGTCAGAGTACATATAATTATTGTATCAATAAATGGTTCAAGAATAGCGACCATACCCTCCGAGACCGGTTCCGGGGCACGTGCGGCAGAATGCGCTATCGGGGCAGAACCCTGTCCGGATTCATTTGAGAAGAGGCCTCTGTTAACTCCCCTGTTGATGGCAAAGGCAACTGTTGCTCCCAT
>DCVC01000085.1 GCA_002328625.1 Bacteroidales bacterium UBA2198 | reverse complement strand
TGGAGAGCCGAAGGGTGGATTAAATACTAGTAATTTGCTCTTTGTTACTCGCAAAAAAATCATTAAACCTTCTCATGGCTGGCCGGAATATATTAACCGGCAGCCCACGGAAGATTCATTCAGGTGGCACCCGGTTTAGAAAAGTTATATCGGATTTCAAAGCGCAGAAATAGTTATTTCCGAAGACTGAAGGCCATCTGATATGGCTTTCAGACTTATTTCCCCGGGTTTGCTTTCTGATTTGATAATCACCTGGCATCTTCCATGGTAGGCTTTCCGGAATGGTTGAATAAAACTTTCGATGCCCATCGGATTTGAGCTTCCGACTGCAATGATCGTTCCGGGACCTTCGATCTCAAAATGAATAATGTTTTGTGCCAGTGGATTGCGGACTCCATTATCGTCGAGAATATCAACTGTGATATAGCTCAGGTCCTGACCATCGGCTTTTATTAATTTCCGGTCGGCTGAAAGTACAATTTTCTTTGATTCACCTGCGGTTTTAAGTTCACAGAAAGTCTTCTCCCCGGAACTATTGTATCCAACAGCCTTTAAAACTCCTGGCTGATATGCTACGTCCCATGTCCCCATCCAGCGTGTTCCCCTGTTTGTTTTCTTCTTTCCGAGTGATTTATCATTAAGGAACAATTCAACCTCTTCACAGGAACTGTAAACTTCAACTTTTAACATTTTACCTTCGTGTCCTGTCCAGTTCCAGTTTGCCACCACATCCTGCCATTCCCATTTACTCCAGACTTCCTTTTTAGGATTAAGCTGAAAAGAAGGTTTGGGAGGCTTCACAAATACAGAAACCTGATTTTCTTTCCACAATGCATCCCGATAATATGATTGTGGACGTTTCCACCCGCATATATCAATGTCGCCGCAATAGGCATGGGTCCAGGGATAAAAACTCCCTTCGTGTGGATATCCCAGCCAGCCGATGCTTGCTTCACCAAGGTAATCGTAACCTGTCCAGACAAAATCGCCTATGACCCAGGGATAATCTACGGCTGCCATCCAATAATCAAAAGCCTCAAGAGGAAATGATTCAGCTCCATATATGATTCGATCGGGAAGACGCTTATTATCACTTACATAACTATTGATTGCATAATTATACCCGCAAATATCAAGTGATTCAAAGAATGGGTCCTTGTCGGGAGTAACGCTGTTTACCGCTGAAGTAACCGGACGAGTTGGATCTAAACTTCTAATATAATCTGCAAGCGTATGGGCAAGCAAAGCACCTTCAGGCTTTCCGCGCTCAGGGATCTCATTGCCGATACTCCAGAAAATAATTGACGGGTGATTTCTATCGCGAAGGACCATACTGGCAATATCCTTCTGCCACCATTCGTCAAAATACAGATGATAATCATCCGGATTTTTTTGTTCTCTCCACATGTCAAAAGCTTCATCGATCACCAGTATGCCAAGGCAGTCGCAGGCATCAAGAAACGCAGCAGATGGAGGATTGTGTGCGCACCTTATTGCATTAAAACCGCTGGCCTTCATAATTTCCACCCTTCTCTCCTCTGCTCTGTCAAAAGCAGCTGCTCCAAGTGGTCCGTTGTCGTGATGCATACACCCGCCTTTAAGCAAAAGAGGTTTGCCGTTAAGTAAAAATCCTTCTTTGCTGTTTACAGAAAAAGTCCTGATCCCGAACCGGTTCTCAACACGGTCAATTATAGAAGACCTCCTCTCTCCATTCATTCTGTAAACCTCACTGACAGCAGTATACAGTATAGGTGATTCAACAGACCACATTAATGGATCAACTACTTCAAGGTTTTGAGCAAATTCGAATCTGGTACCCTGATTTAAGTTCTGACCCGATTCTGTCATTGCCACTTGAACGCCTTCAGAGTCTAAGATGCGGGTCACAAGCATTACACCGGTTGCTTTTCCGGATTCATTTAGGATGTTTGTTTTAACAGTGACATTAGCTGAATTTGTGCTTACTACAGGTGTTGTTATAAAAGTGCCCCAGTGATCAACATGTAAGGGATCCATTGTACTTATACGGACATGCCGGTATATCCCCGATCCGCTGTACCATCGACTGTTGCGCCCTTCGTTCCTTACTCTGACTGTAAGTGTGTTATTTTTCCCCGGTATGAGTTTGCCGGTGATATCATGCATGAAACTGGTATATCCATAAGGGTGATTACCAAGGTGTTGACCGTTCAACCACACATCAGAATTCATATAAATACCATCAAAATGAAGATGTATCACTTTCCCCCTGATATCAGGTTTAACATAAAAGTTCTTCCTGTACCAGCCTGTTCCTCCGACCAGGTAGCCGGCATCGATACCCCCAATAGCATTTGAATCAATCGGTGAATCGGTTCCGGGGATATCTTCAATACTCCAGTCGTGTGGTAGATCAACAAGTCGCCATGCTGAATCGTCAAGATCCATCGCCTCCCCCTGGTCCAAATTACCGCGGTGAAAACGCCATCCTGAATCAAACAGTAACTCTGTACGGCCTGCTTTGCTGACTGTAAGATCATTGATCATCTCATTACCTGTCTTTTTGCAGCTAATTACTATCAAGCTGCAAAGAATAACAACAAAACTTAATTTCAGGATTCTGTTATTCATCTGGTTACCTCCTTTTTATGCTTTTAATTAGTTAAATTAACCTGAGTTGCTGGTTGCTGGTTACTTTTTGCTGGTTAGTTGCTGATACTATTAACATTTAAACGATTCAGCCCACGTCAAAAATACAATATTCTCATAATCTTTTAATATAGACTGTTTTTATGTTCACGAATTCTCTTATCCCCTGAATTGCCAGTTCTCTGCCATAGCCTGAATGTCTGGTTCCACCAAAGGGTAATCTGGGATCTGACTTTACCAGGGAGTTTATAAACACAGCTCCATCATGAAATTCACTGACCATCTCATCTGCTTTCCTGAGGTCATTTGTAAAAAGTGAGACACCAAGACCAAATTTTGTATGATTTGCCAGGGCAATTGCCTCCGGGTCATTCTCCGCAATTATCACCGGTGCTACAGGACCAAAAACCTCTTCATCAAACACCGGCATGCCGGGTCTCACATCTGTAAGCAATGTGGGTTGGTAAAATGACTGGTTACGAATGCCGCCCAAAATAAGTCTTGCTCCCTTCTCAATTGATAACTTCACCTGCTGTTCCACTTTTTCAGCCTGATCAATGCTCGCCAGTGGTCCCATGTCTGTACTCTCATTCAAGGGATCACCTGTTTTGAGTTTTTTTATCCCTGAAATAAACAAACCCATGAATTTTTCTCTTATATTTTTGTGAATAATAAACCTTTTTGCCGCGATACAGCTTTGTCCGGCATTCTGCATACGCGCTTTTATACCGGTTTCAACTGCCTTATGAATATCTGCATCCTCAAGTACGATAAAAGCATTGCTTCCTCCCAGTTCAAGTACACTCTTCTTTATTACTCCGCCGGCAGTTCGAGCAACTTTCTGTCCTGCAAATTCACTGCCGGTGAGTGAAACAGCTTTGATATAGTTGTTTTTTATGACACCTCCAACCCTTTCTGATCCGATAACCAGGTTCTGGAAGACCCCCGGAGGAAGGCCTGATCCGGTAAAAATTCTTTCAATATCCCGGGCACAAATCTGAACATTTGAGGCATGTTTAAGCAGAACACTATTACCCGCCATGAGTGTAGGTACCGCAAAACGAAATACCTGCCAGAAGGGAAAATTCCATGGCATTATTCCCAAAACCGTTCCGAGCGGTTCATAACTCACATAACTCACATCCGCATCAGTAACAACAGTTTCCCTCTTGAGATATTCTTTCGT
>DCVC01000360.1:2017-7554 GCA_002328625.1 Bacteroidales bacterium UBA2198 | reverse complement strand
TTTTCATAACAATTCTGTTACCATCGTACCTGACCATGAGATGTGGAGTATTGTCCGGTTCAAAACCAACAGGGTTCTCTTTACTTATCCAGATAATATTAAAAGTCCGTTCTTTCAGCATTCCCTCATATGTTCCATTCCGTTCTCCAATTGTGAGTTCCCCGGTTTCATTGTTAAAGCTGAATTTGATTGTACTGCATGCTCCGGATTCGTAATTATTGTTTATGCCTTCATCTTCATATAAAGTAAAAGCACAATTTCTTCCTGTGTAAATATATAATGTTATTGTATCGGCTGGTTTTTCATCAGTAAATTGAATCTCAGGCCCGACAGGAATGATGGATCCCTCCCTGATAAACAACGGTATATGCTCATATGGAGCATCTGCCAATGTCTTCTTTCCTCCTATGATATAATTCCCTGAATGGAAATCATACCAGCCGCATGCTGATGGCAAATAGACCTCTCTGCTACGCGCTTTGTATTCATAGACAGGGGCCACCAGGATTGATGGGCCAAACATGTACTGATCACCAATATTGGTAACATTTCTGTCTTTACCGAAATCCATCACCATTGCCCGCATTATGGTATAATCGTTGAAATAAGTCAAGCCTGCAAGGGAGTATAAATATGGCAAAAGATGGTATCTGAGTCTGTCATAATATGCCATACTCTGATATGCAGGGTGATCCTCCGGTGAAATATTATAAATTTCCCTGAAAGGGTATTGTCCATGACTGCGGAAAAGAGGGCAGAATGCACCAAACTGAAACCATCGTGTATTCAATTCTCTCCACTCATCAAGATCTTCTGAACCTTCAACAGCCCTGACGTATCTGTTCTCAACACAGAATCCTCCGATATCCATTGTCCAGTAAGGGATTCCTGACATGGCATAATTCAATCCGGCTGATATCTGAGCTTTCATCTCTTCCCACCGTGAACCAATATCACCGCTCCATGTTGCAGTTGAATAATGCTGTAATCCTGCAAATCCTGAACGTGTAAGCAGAAAAACTCTTTTGTCAGGATCAACACTGCGCTGACCGTCATAAATAGCCATCGCGTTTACCAGGGCATACGTGTTAAAGTATTTTGTGGAAGGGCCAAGGGCTGTCGGAGTCATAAGAGCTTTTCTGTATTCGATACTGGCATTGGATAATATATCGGGTTCAGAGGCGTCCATCCACCAGGCGTCAAAGCCTTTTGTATACAAATGTTCCCTTATTTGCTCCCAAAAGAGATCGCGTGCCCCCTGGCTGAAGGCATCATAAAAAGAACCTATATAACCTGTTCCTATCCAGTCTCTTACACTGTCTTTCACAGCTTGCCGGTACATCCAGCCTTTGCTGTCAAATTCCTTGTAATGACCGGTGGTTATGTAGAATTTCGGCCATACCGAGATCATGATTTTTGCATTAAGATCATGAACCTGATCAACCATACCGGAGGGGTCGGGGAAAAACTGAGGATCAAATTCATGAGATCCCCATGAGTCAACGGGCCAGTATGACCAGTCCAGGACAATGTTGTCTAAAGGGAGATTACGGCTACGATACTCCTTAACAACACCAATCAGCTCGTCCTGAGTCTTGTAACGTTCGCGGCTCTGCCAGTATCCCAGGGCCCATTTCGGTATAATAGGGGCCTTCCCTGTAATCTTTCTGTATCCGCTTATTACTTCATCCATGTTATCTCCACGGATAAAATAATAATCAATATGGTTTCCCATTTCTGAAGCAAGCGAAAGAGAACCCTGCTCTTCCGGAGGCAGTGGACTGAGAACCTTTAATCCTATATAAGATACGCCTCCGTCGGGCTTCCACTCAAGCTTTAATGAATATTGTCTGCCCTTCTCCATGTTCTTTGTGAACTTATATGAGTTAGGATTCCATGCTGTCCGCCATCGCTCAGGAACCACGAGTTCTCCGTCAATAAACAATCTGGCATAACCGGCATAGCAAAGTTTGAAATGATAAAGGCCGCTCTCATTTGGTTCAATTTTACCTGACCATACTACATTAGAACGCTCCAGAGGTACTTCTGCGGGTAATTTTTTAATTGTAGCAAGATTTTCATAATCAATCGCAGATTCCAATCTTTTCACAAAAATTTCATTTGTATCAGCCGAATTGTAATATATGACCGTCAGGGATCCTTCTTCTCCCTTCTTGTCGAATAATCTGAAAATATCAATCTGTGAATAATCACGAGGGTCGCCGAACTTTGTAAGAGAATAGTTATCCCATAAGATCCCATAGTTCCTGTTTGAAATAACAAATGGAACAGATACCTTGGTATTGTACTGATAGAGGCTTTCGTTCAAACCTTTATAATTGAATTCATCGGACTGATGCTGCCCCAGACCATAAAATGCTTCATTATCAGGCGAATCAAATACCTGACCCAGAGTATATCCGGTCGTTCCTTCAACAGAAACAGGAGTGAATGATTTTCCTCCACCTTCGCGTTCTTTAAGTATGATCCGGTTATTTTCATCACAGAACAGAACCTGTCCTGTTGAAAGAAGGATCTTGGCTTTTATTCTTTCAGTTGACAATATCAGTGTATCAATCGATTGCCTGACCTGAAAAGGAGGCGCCTGGATATTATCATGAATAATACAGAGGCTTTTTTCATCTGAAAACTTATTCCCCGGGGATGTTATGACGTGTATTATCTCGTCCGTCAGAACATCCAGCTTTATTCTCACAGGGATCCCAACGGCTTTTAATCTTAATTTGACGATTACTCCGCTTTCTGTTTTTTCCCATGAAGTTTGTGTGCAGGCAGCTAGCAATGAAAGTACTAGTGAGAGGAACAAAATTCTTTTCATCGGATGATATAATTAAAGATACCAGATAAGAAAGATACCTAAAGGCAGAAAATGATAAAATCCAAATGAATGAAATATTAAAATCTTATGTCAAATTCTGCTTCAATTTCAGTAAGCAGGTCATCACGGCAGATATCAGCCTGTATATAAATTGCCGGGGTGTCAGGAAAATGTGATCTGCAAATTGCTTTAACTACCTCAAAATCCTGCTTGTGTTTAACATATGTTCTTACCAGTGAAAAATCAGCGGAGTGAACTGATCGGTTATTGATCATATGACTAATCCTTTCAGCATCTGTAAGTTTCTTTATGTTGTCAATAGTTACAAGGGTTTGTTCCTCAATATTACCCTTCCCTATTGTTTCCTGTCCGATTATTGATGCTGTGCCTGAAACATAAATGGTGGCTGCCTGGTTATTCGTAAGTAGCAGGGCACGTTCAAACTGTGGCGGATTCTTAAGTGACTTCCCATTTAATGCCAGGCCTTTAAGCACCTGCTGCTCATATTCATAAGCATTAACCTGGTTCGGGTTATCAATAGCGTTTATTTTAACCGACTCTCCTGCTGTAACGGCAGCAAAATCAATTGTTACTCCACCCAGCTTCATGCCGACACCGGTGGCAGCAGGATAACCTCGTATTTTTCTGTATTTCTGATAATATTCATTTCTTACTTCATTAAAGACCTGGTAATTCTGATACCCGTCCTTAACATTCAGGATGTTCCCGATGTAATTCCACTGTCTTACCAGGTTGCCAAGAGACATACCTTCATTAGAAAGGATCTGAACCATCTGGTCAAATGCAGACGATCCTGCCTTTCTTGTATCATGTTGAAACAAACCACTTCCCAGACCTGCGCCCCATACTTCTTTTCCTGAATTAGTTTCAATGACAACGTATGGTATTGAATTATAATATTTTGTAACTATTCCCCCAGTCCCGGAAGGAATGAATACAGCTTCGACTGCTATTTTCCATGGTTCTTCAGGCGGATGAACCGTAACATTAAATGAAGGAGAATGATCGTAAAATGATTCTTTCAGCGAGTCTGCAACTTTTTGCCGGAAGTCGAGACAGCTTTGATAATCATCCACATCAATAAAAATATTAAGTTTCAGTGGTCTGTTGCCATCTGACCGGGTTTTATTAATCTGTGCCAGGCATTGCTGCCATTCTTCTTCCATGCCGCTATTTACAAGCGGCAGATATGTATAATATTTCTTCAGCATAAACGGTTAGTCTTTCAGCTCAAAAGTAACATTTTTTCCTGACGATCCAATAGATCTCAGCATTGTCCGTCCATCTGACATTACCTTGCCGGTAATAAACTCAGGAACATTAAACGATCTAAGTTCCGCATCATAATAATCAGGATCTTTCTGCGGAAGCAGGAACGGTTTGCCGAAGTTTCCTTTTTTATCAACGTAAGTTATAAACGGACGCGTATATAAGCCGTCAACCCTGCGGCTGCTGAATACCATCCAGCGCGACCCGGATGACCATGAATGGTAGCTTTCAGTATCATCGCTGTTGATGATGTCAATAGGCTTGAATGATCTTGTATCAAGATCAAACTGATAAAGATCGGCTTCCCTGTGCCAGATTGAGAAATTTCCATAATCCGACAACGTGAACACCAGATTCTTTCCATCGGGAGACACCCTTGGGAATGATACACTCCTGCCGGTTAAAGTTGAACTTACAAGCGTATCGATCTGGTCACCAAAGGTTCCGGAATAAGGGTCAAAAGAAATACTGCACAAACTGTACCTTATCTTATCATAGTGGTCAGGCTGGTCAATCTTTGGTGCACTGCAGAAAAACAGAGTCCTGCCATCGGGAGAAAATGCAGGAAAGGTCTCAAAACTAGCCTCAGATGATATATTCCTGCTTGAAATAAGTTTATTATATTCAATGTCATAGACAACAATATCAGATCTTGAATCAAAAACCTCGATCCTCTTTTCTTTTTGAGAATGAAAAACCTGGGAAATATTGTTCACCGAGAACCCGATATATTTCCCGGACGGGTGCCAGTATGGGTAAACACAATTCGATATTGTCTCATCTGTTTTAGTATTAAGCTTAACAGCCTCACCATCAAGCACAAGCATAGTTGCTGCTATACTTCCCCTGAGATGGAACATCATCTGATCCGGATTATTCTGATTAAAAGAGTGGCAATTCATACAACTTCCCGGAAGAAGACGGTTGTTGATTATCTGCTTTTCCCTGAATGACGTAAGATCCCTCTGATATAGGCCCATCTCGCTCCAGGCCTCGTAGCCGGGTGCGATGAGCCTGTAAACAAGCCATGTATCTACAGGATCATTTTCAATATGTACGCTGAAAGGTCTGAATTTTGTCCAGACTTTACCGACCCGTGTAAACACAGTGATATCAAGGCTTTCCCCTGTGTTGTTCTCAAGAAGCTTTCGCCATTTTTTCAAAGGGATCCTGACCTTCGTTTTCCCTTTGACTCCAATCTTACCTTTTTTTCCTTCAATAACTGCAAACAACTTTTCTGCTTTTTCTTCGAACCTGAAATTCAACGGAGCAATATTTACAGGTATGATAACATCATGATAATCAGGAAAAATAGACGGCAATATCCCTGCCTCTTTAATATCCGATCGTGGTGCGGAACAAGCAAATTGGAAAAAAACAAATGCAAATGATAATAAATATTTTTTCA
>DCVC01000360.1:0-1978 GCA_002328625.1 Bacteroidales bacterium UBA2198 | reverse complement strand
CTGTTGAAGATGTTTGCATAAGTATTCATCTGGGATTTTGTGCTCTCACTTATATAATTATAAGGAATTCTTATAGCCGGATCATCTGAATTAATTACAATCATAAAATAGATTGCTTCCTGATAAGAAACCGGAATCTCCCTGTAATTCATCTTTTCCATCATTGGAACAAATTTCATGAAATTACCCAGATCTTTTCTTAAAAGATAGTGTGCCATAAGGTATTCAAATGCCATCCTGTTTTCCGGGCTCTCCTTAACCATCCTGTTCAACGCGGCTTCAATATTCTCTATATGAAAGAAATAATCGCTCCGGACCATAAATTTTCTTTTTTCGCTGTAATCTGGATGATTATTGATTTTTTCATCATCATAAAGATAATCTTTCATTTTTCTTGCCCACCTTCTGTAAAATAATGTTTTGTCAAGCAGTTTCAGATACTTCTCTGAAACCCTGTATTGTCCGTTAATAATGTTGGTCTCAGCCAGTCTTTTAATAGCCCTGACCGATTTTCCCATATTTGGGATTGTCTCCATGCTTTCAAAAATATATTGCTGCGAGGCATTGATCAGGGAAAGTTGATAAAGAATCTCGTTTCCCATCATCGGGGCAACATATTCCCTGCTGAAAGGAAGAAAAAGACCATTAATACCATGCTGATCATAATGAAACATTCTGCTGCCAAGCTGCCCTGTTTTTGCGAGAGAAAGATTAAGCATGGCAAGTGACAAGTAATTTGCCGGAGGTTTCTTTCCGGCATATTTTATAACTTCATTCCAATGTTCGTTTCTGACAAGACGATCGTATGTCATTGTAATCTCAGCGCCAAAGTTCACCCAGCTTCTGAAACCGAACCAGGATATTACAAGCAAAATCACAATCTGAGTAAAATCAACTACTTTAAAATACTTTTCATTTAAATTAATAAAATAAACCAAGATCATCAGAAATGCCGGCAAGGCAAATAAAACCAGAACAGGATTTGGAATTTCTGAAGGTATGTTATAATAGAATCTACTTATAAAGATTTGATTGACAGGCTGCAGTATCAGGTATCTCTGAACCAGCAAGGGAAATCCGGCAGCAAGAATCAGGTATGCAGCAAGATACCAGAGTTTCATCCTGAATACCGATTTGATATCTTTATTTGAGTACTCTTCTTTTTTAGTGTCTTTCCCCGGTTTTAGTGATAAAGTCACTTCATAAGCAATCAACATTACCAGGAGCATGAGATATGATCCACCTGCAAGCCAATAAGTTATCATGATAAGGAAGAGTCCTGAAATGAACCTTATATTACCTGATCCTATATTAAGATAGACCCGCACTGAAACCAAAGCTAACAGGATACCAATTACTGCCGACAGCGGGTAAAACTCATCACAAAGGATCATTGCACAAGCCAATGCCGGTAAAAAGCTGAGAGGGTGCAGCATGGTTACCGGACTAACTTTTATCAGTATCCCTTTTGTCAGCTGTTGGATGGCAAATAATAATCCTGTTATTATAATGGGACCCGCAAGTGACAAAAAGTAAAACTGAGTGAAAAAACCTCCAAGGTATCCTGCAAAGCCTCCCGGATGACTTATTTTGGAAAGAAAGAAGTCTTCCGTTATAAGAAATAGCTGTACCTGTTCTACAAAGTGAAGATGGCTGTTATAGAAGAAATAAAAGAATATGAAGATTCCGGTGAAGAACAATCCGGTAAACAAATGCCAGGTATATTTGAATAGTCTTCTATTTGTCATCACTTGAAAACTGCTGCCCCTGAATGAAGCAAAAATACAACAGTTTTCTAATTATTCGCAAGCAGCTTATCAGCGGCCAGGACCAGAAACGTGAAATTACTGGCATCTCCACCCGTTATATATCCCTTCTTCTGACAGAGACAGGGGCAATCGAGCAGTTCAGGAAAATCAGGGCGTATAAGTGCTGTCACCGAACCTACTCCTCCGGGGGATAAATGACTAATCGGACC
>DCVC01000306.1:7348-20712 GCA_002328625.1 Bacteroidales bacterium UBA2198 | reverse complement strand
ATGGATCAGTCTTAAAGGACACCACCGGAGTAATAAAAAAAGAGGTTTATACAGCTATATGTGGCTGACTTCATTAAAGATAGCCGGCATATATATACTTATTATTGTACCTTTTATCCTGATTGGCAAGCATCTGATCGATTTCAACAGGGTCTTCCAATTCCTTACTGACCACCTCTCTGATGGCCTGGTTTTTATGGTTTTCGTGATCTCTGAATCCTTTCTGGGGATGATCCCTCCCGATCTTTTCGTTATTTGGACTACTAAATTCAATTCTCCATTTCTTTTTCTCGNNGATACTGGGATTGCTCTCCTATATGGGGGGAGTATTTTCTTATCTGATCGGTTACTGGCTTTCAAAAAGACCACGGATAAAAGCTTATTCTGAGCGGGTATTGGAAAAATATATACTACTGGTAAGAAAATGGGGTGGTGCTTTTATAATAATCGCTGCTCTGTTTCCCTTTTCCCCCTATTCAATGGTCATAATAGCGGTAAGCCTGCTGAAGTATCCTTTTAAGCTCTACCTCCTTTTCGCTATTACCAGAATAGCCAGGTTCCTTATCCAGGGAGTTCTTTATCTGAATATCCTTAATCTGGATTCTATACTTGGTTAACAGAGATTATTACTCTTTAATAAGACTCTAATTATCAGTCTCAATCAATTCAATTCCGGTGAAACCGCTTACCAGTTTTCGAAGAAGGTTAAAATACAGGATAATATATAATATAATTGTTACTAACCAGATAATAATCAGGTTAAACATAAAAGTGTCGATACCCCAGTCTCCCACCCGTTTATAGGGTGCATAAAAATGAGCTCGTCCGGCTTTTGAAGTCGGATGCATAAATACGGGTCTGTATTTTTGAATTATCCGGGCAGGAGTCTCCAGTGTCTTATCCACTGATTCATTATTCATCAGTCTTTCTGCCAGATAGTTATTATAGTAATCCTCTTTGAGCTTTATGAACTTATCTGCACCTATTTGACTGACAATCTCTTCTGCAACAGCTTCACGCAAAGCCCTGGCTTTTCTGCTTTCACCCCGGAAGATTATGGCAAGGGAATCAAGGAAAAGTGTCGCCTCTCTTGCAGTTTCTGTGTCCATGTTTTTTTCAGCGAGTTTTGCCTTAAGGTTTGGAGACATATCGGCTCCGGAAAGATCGGACAAATAGTTAATATAATAGTTTAACTTATATAAGCTGCTCTCCAATATATCCTTTGATGTTTCTGGTTTTTCAAACTTCTGAATATATCTGATAAGATCATCATGTAAGAATGTTGCATAATAAAAATTCTGGCTCTCTTCCAGGTTATAATTGAAAAAGTTTCTTTCAAATCTGTTATTCTTGAACTGCTCAACAGCAAGCGCTTCAAATGCCCACCGTGCAGGCATGAGTTCTCCAATAATGGGCACATATTCTGATATTGATTTTTTTCCGGTGTGAAGTCTTTCAAATTTCACAAGCACACCGCTTAAAAGCAGTTGAGGGATCAGGATAAATGGAATAATAATATAAATGGTTATTACTGAATTAAGAGCTGATGAAATATTTAATCCAAGCAGATTTGCCAGACATGAGGTAGAAAACAGAACCATCCAGTAAGACATTGTCATCCCTTTTATTTCAAGAATATAATTCCCGACAAGAATAAATGAAATTGTCTGGATTGCCGACAGGATAAACATTACCAATATTTTGGCATTCAGGTAGCTGAACCAGCTCAGGTTAAGGAATGATTCTCTTTTAAGGATCCTCCTGTCTTTGATTATTTCTTCTGAACTGATTATCAGCCCGAGGAAGAGAGAAGTAATAACGCACATAAAGAGGTATGCCGGCAGATTTTCGTTTTCGCTGAAGATATAAGTATCCCCTTTGACATACTTTGTAAAGTACCCAAGTAACAGGGCAAGTAAAGGTGCACCAAGCAGGCTTATTATAAGATACTGACGATTAGCCAGTTTTGATAAGACATCGCGCTGGAAAAAAATTTGAATTTGCTTTATTAGACCCGGAATGCTGTAATGACTTTCAGGCAGTTTTATTTTTTCGATTGTTGAGACAGGTATAAGATCACCAATTTTCTCACGGAACATATTATACCATTCAACCGGCGCCACTCTTCTTGTCTGTGTTAATTTACCTCTTTCATCAACTATTTTGGCTTCAACGATCTGTAACACCTGCTCTGTATTGATGTTCCCGCATTTAACACATTGGTCTTCTTCTGCATTTGCATGCTGGCTCTGAGTCTTAAAATAGATTATAGCTTCATTGGGATTCCCGTAGTAAATCTGATATCCTCCCTTGTCGAGAATAATAATCTTGTCAAAAAGCTTATAGAGGTCTGAACAGGGTTGATGTATATTTATAATAACAAGTTTTCCTCTGTAAGTTTGCTCTTTAAGTAAATTAATGACTACCTCCGAATCGACTGAGGAGAGTCCGGATGTAGGCTCATCAACAAACAGGATATGCGGTTCACGAACCAGTTCAAGCGCAATATTAATCCTTTTTCGCTGTCCGCCGCTGATAACCTTGTTCAACTTATCTCCTACCTTGAGATCTTTTACTTCATAAAGGTCAAGATCGGTCAATATCTTTTTTACTATTTTTTTAATCCTTGAACGCCGAAACCTGTTCAGGCACATCCGTGCACTGTAATAGAGGTTCTGGTAAACAGTAAGCTCCTCAATCAGCAGGTCATCCTGAGGAACATACCCAATTATTCCTTTTAATTTGTCACAATCTTTCGGATTATTCAGATTGTACCCGTTTATGAATATATCACCACTGTAAGGCTTTATGTTTCCGTTCAATAAATCCAGAAGTGTTGACTTCCCTGTACCACTTACTCCCAGAATTCCAACCAGTTGGCCTGACTCACCATGAAAATTGAAATTCTGAATGCCAATGTCGGTGTCTTTGAATTTGAAAACCAGATCTTTGGCAATAAGCGTAACTCTCGCTTTCAATCGGGATTCGTTAAATAAGCCGTAAATTTCAGAGTAATAAACTGTTTTTAGTCCACGTCCCTTGATTGTTGATCCATGATCAAACAAATATGTCTGCTTAGGGTATATTCGTTGGCCGTTAAGATAAAGATCTCCATCTCCTATGTAACGAAGGATAAATATTTTTGAACTGGCAATGCTGAGGAACCTTAATTCTCCCGAGATGGTTGCATTAAATATGTGCTTTACTCTCTGAAATTTTGAACTATGCGAACTGTTAATAAGAAGAAGTTTTTCCTTTTCAGTGACCTTATTTACAGGATCAATTATGAAACTCTTAATGTTCTTATATTCGTTTTCCGGCACATTTAACGCGAGAGCAACAGTCATCAGGAAATCCAGCTCATTATCAGTTATTACCTCCCCATATGAGATAAAATCAACCAGCTGTATTATTAAATATATCTTTTGCTTCTGCCGGAACTCTTCATTTATGTTATCGCAGATACTTTTAATTCTCATTGCCTTATAAGAAGCAATATCAGTTCCTTCAGCACTTTTGTCAAGAGCATCTTTGTTATAATAAAGATTCAGGCACTCATCGAAAAACTTCATGTACCTGCCCACCAGTTCATTGTTCAGTAACCGGCCAAGAAATGATCTGACTATTTCTTTTTCTCTTCTTGAAATCTCATTAATGTCTTTGATATCGCTGATAAGTGCGAACAATTGCATTAATGCTCTTAATATCGGCTCGCTCATACACTGAATTATTCACACTAAGTTACAGATTTAAACAATAAGAAAAGCAAAAAACTATTAACGGTTTGATACCTGGATGCCCTTTTCCATTATTTTTTTAACTTTGGGCAATAATTTATTTACTGTTGCGTAAATGAATTATGAGAACGTCTGTTGTGTTTAAACATCTGATTATTTAAAATTTAATTCGTTGATCCTGTTTCAATATGCCGCCATTTAAAAAGTTACTGATCCATATTCTTTTTCTTATTTTTCTTATTTTTCTTCCTTTTGGAGCCACTTCCGCGCAGCAGATTCCTGCCAGCCCCGTTTCATACAGGATTTTCAGTCCTCTTGTGCATAATCCTGCAATTGCAGGAAGCAAAGATTTCTTTTCCACCGACCTGATTGCCGGATTCGAAGGGAAGAATTATTCACAGCTTTTAAGCGGAAATGTCAGGATAATGAAAAGAGCTCCGGGATATACTTTATCTTCCAAAACAGTCAGGTACACAAACTTCGGAGTTGGAGGAGCAGCTTTTAACGAGATGAATGATTCATTGCAAAGCTCGGGAATCAGCGCTATTTTTTCATATCACATTCCTTTAAATAAGAGTTCATTGTCTTTCCTGTCATTAGGAGTTTCAGGCAAAGGGATGTACCATCGCGTCAAAGAGAGTGAACCTGCGAAGGAGTTTTTATTTCCCAACACAGATGTGGGGATATATTATTATAACCCTTCTTTGTATGCAGGAATCTCTGCAACCAACTTACTCCCCCCACCCAAAGACACTGCCACTCTCAATCCACATTCAATCCCCGTTTCACGACAATATAATTTCATTGCGGGATACAAATTTGTCCTGAGCCGTTCGCTCAAACTGGTTCTGGAACCTTCAGTAATTATATCAACTGATGATTCCCTCTCTTTTAATATTAAAGAGAATATTGAACCGATGCTGAAATTATACGCAGCAAACTTTTGCCTGGGAACATACTTTAATGATTATAATAAAGTATCTTTCTTTTTTCAATACAAATATCCAAAATTTTATATCGGCACCTTTTTTGCTCTGCCCAGAGATACCCCTTTTTATAAAAAATCCATGACTGCAGAAATTGCATTCGGGATTAACTTCTCCCGTAACAAATCGGGCTTTACTGAATACGGGCACTGGTAAAAACACTTTTTAGTCATAATATGAAGAGATTAATTATATCAGGATTATTTCTTATTGCGATTGCATCGTTCACTGTTACAGCTGCCAAGCTGAAAGGAAACAATGGTCACCTGCAGGATACGGCTTCAGATACAATTGTCAGGCAACCTTTTTTCCGGATAGCACCTTTCAGGTTAAATATTCTTTCTCCCTCTTCTGGCGTACAGTTTTACAGGGAAGGGATAGTCTTTTTATCAAACACAAAAACTGAAGCGAGAGTGGTACCCGACCATGTCTCTTTTGGTAAAACGGAAGCATATTATGCAAAACTTGTCGATACTGTTCTTGTTGACCGTGCAATCTTCCCTTCTTCTCAATCTTTTACATTTCCTGCCGATGCAATGACCTTCAACCAGGATTATACAGAGATGTATTTTTCAAGACTTCCTGATAACAAAAATCCCGAAAAGATTTATTATGCACAATTTAAGCCGGGGAAAAACGAAAAAGGAGAGTGGAAAATTGACAACCATCCCCTGAGCTTTTGTAATGATGCTTCCACATATACGCATCCTGCATTATCGGCCGATGGTAATATGATAATCTTTTCATCGAACAAAAAAGGTTCAGAAGGCAGATTCGATCTTTTTATAACAAGGAAAGAAGGAATTAACTGGTCTGTGCCTGAAAATCTTGGAAACCATATAAACACAAGCGGTAATGAGCTTTTCCCTTTTCTGGACTCAGAAAACAATCTGTTTTTCTCTTCCGATGGTCACAAAGGTTTCGGGGGATACGATTTATTCATATGCAGGTATAACGGCAAAGGCTGGGATAATCCTGCAAACCTGTCTCAACATGTCAATACTGCAAACGATGAGTTGGCGTTTACTCTAAACCGCACAGACGGTAAGTCTGCGTTTTTCACATCACGTCAGTTATCTTGGAAACAGCCGATGCAACTGTTAAGGATCACTTTTGAAAATCCATATGCACTCAGGCAGATAACAGAATTATCAAAGGCATTAGCTTATATTGCTTTCCCATATGAGCCGGCAGAGGAAAAAACAGCTGCAATTTATCTTCAAAAAACTGAACCGCAGGCAGAGAATATGATAAAGGAGCCAGACACCAAAGAGATTAAATCTGTTGAAATTCCCGAAAAGACACAACCTGAACCAGAAAAAAAGATTATTGCCGAACCTGTACGGCAACCTGCAAAGGTTGAAACAAAGACTGAGACATTAAAAGCAACAGTTCCGGAATCTGATTCAGTAAAAGATGTTGTGGTTTACCGGGTTCAGTTTGTTGCGAATTCAAAACCCAAAGGAAGTTATCAGATTACAATAAACGGAGTGGTTTATAATACTTATGAATATTTATATAATGGAATGTATCGAAGCTGTGCAGGTGAATTCAATAATCTGAGACAAGCTATAAATTTACAGAATCTTATGAGAAAGGAGGGTCATTCAGAAGCTTTCGTTGTAGCTTTTAAGAATAATGAGCGTTCTCTCGATCCTGCTCTTTTTAGATAATTAATACGGATAAGCGGATAATGTATCCTTGACTGCGGGATACAGAATTGATTAATAATATTAAGCGGCAGCCTGATTTTGATTTTCCACTTATTAATATCTTTTTTTATCTCTTATTGATATAACTCTTTAATCTTTTCACCTGTTGACCGGAAGTTATATAATAGAAGCCAGAGGTGTTTGGAAATCTTTTAAAAAGGTACAGGCTGTAAAAGGGATCGACCTTAAGATTTACAAAGGCCAGTTTATTGCATTGCTTGGACCTAACGGAGCCGGAAAAACCACTCTGGTGGAAATGATCGAGGGAATCCAGAAGCCCGATAAGGGAGAGATATTAATAATGGGAAAAAGCTGGAAAGGGAATGAAGATAAGCTTCATCGCATCTTAGGAATATCTCTGCAGGAAACCAGATTCATAGATAAACTAAGGGTATCTGAGACACTACAATTATTCGCCGGCTTTTTTGATCAGGGTATGGACAGGGTTAATGAAATCACCGAACTGGTTGGGCTTGAAGAAAAGAGAAAAGCATTTGTTGTTAATCTTTCCGGAGGTCAAAGGCAAAGGCTGGCCCTGGGCATTGCTCTTATCAATAATCCATCTATCCTGCTTCTTGATGAGCCTACAACAGGACTCGATCCAAATGCCCGCAGAGAAATATGGGAAATACTGATCAGGCTGAAGGAAAAAGCCGGAACGTCCATGATCCTTACCACACATTATATGGATGAGGCCGAAAATCTTTGCGATTATATTGTTATTATGGACAATGGTGTTATCCTGAAAGAAGGAACCAGATATCAGCTTCTGGAAGAGGAGTCCGGTGCAAAAGTCGTTGAATTCACTGCAGAAACAGGATTACTGCCTGAAACAGTTTTTTCAGAAAAGCTGCCATTCAGGATCCATAGTGAAGGTACCAGAGAGAGAGGATATGTTACCCTGTCTGATTTTGAAAATGATCTCCAGGAATTTTTATCATTCCTGAAATCCAACAATATAAGCCTTAAACATATGGAGTGCAGGAGGAAAACTCTTGATGACCTGTTTGTTGAACTGACCGGACGGAAAATAAATGAATAAACTGATAAGATTAAATCAGCTATGGCAACTTACGGTTGCCCTGTTCAGGGAGATTATCCGTGAACCCGGGGTTATTTTCTGGGGAGTTCTTTTCCCTATACTGATGGCACTTGGTCTTGGACTTGCATTTACCAAGAAGGCCGATATAGTGAGGAAAGTTTCTATTATTGAATCGACGGATACATTAGCCTTTAATCCTGCCCGGCTCTCTTCTCTGAAAGCCTTTCTTAGGTCTAACGGAAGGAGAATTGACAGTCAGGAGGATAAAGACTATCAATGGGAGCTAGCTCTAAAAGATGACAAACTGGGAAATTCAATTTTCTATTTTTATGAAATGGACTGGTCCCGGGCTATGATGTTTCTGAAAAGGGGGACAATAAATCTGATTGTCAATGAAGATGCCGATGGAACAGAATTTCATTTCGATCCACTGAATTCTGATGCGCAGCTAACATACATAAAGCTGAACAATATCATCGGTGAGGGGAAAGTAATGCCGACAGGGAGCAGCCGGAATATTAAACCGCTTACTGTAACCGGGACACGATATATTGATTTTCTTATTCCAGGGCTCATCACAATGGGTGTTATGATGTCATGTATGTGGGGTATAAGCTATGGTCTCATCGAAAAACGTTCTAAGAAACTTCTTCGTCGTCTGGTGGCAACACCAATGAAGAAATCTCATTTCCTGGTTGCACAGATAGCTGTAAGGATAGGCTTGAATTTTATTGAATCAATAATACTTTTCATTTTTGCAGTTATTGTTTTTAAGATGACAATCCAGGGAGATATTTCAGCCCTGATTATTGTGTTCCTGGCCGGCAACATTGCCTTTGCCGGGATCGCTGTTTTTGTTTCATCACATACATCAAATACAGAAGTGGGAAACGGCCTTATTAATGCAGTAGTGTTTCCTCTTACTGTGCTTTCCGGCATTTTCTTCAGCTATCATAATTTCCCGGATTGGAGCATTAAGATAATAAAGTTACTCCCGCTTACCATGCTTACCGATGGAGTCAGAAGTATTTTCAATGAAGGGGCTGGCTTCAAAGAGGTTGCATCATCTATATTAATACTTACGGCTACCGGTGCAACATTTTTTTCAGCCGGACTAAAAATTTTCAAATGGCATTAAAATTATCACCCGGGAATGCAACATATTCATTTTCTTTAAGTCTTTTATACGAAAAACTTTTAGAAGACTAAGAAGAAAAATGATGAAAAGCCTGAAGTACTTAATGATTGCCGTAATCTGCCTGGCTGTTAATGCCAGCCTGAACGGCCAGATCCGTAAGACTGTTTACGGTAATAAAACGGTTGTCAGTAAAGAGAGACCTGCCGAAAGATTTTCCGGGATAAGCGTAAGTTCCGGTGTTGATGTTTTTCTCAGGCAGGGAGATGCTGAAAAGATAGAAGTGGAGGCCGATGAGAACCTTCATGACTATATACTGACTGAAAATAAGAATGGCAATTTGCAGGTTTACACCAATGCAAATATCCGGGAGGCAAAAATGAAGAGAGTCTATGTTACAATGAGAGATATAAAGTCGGTAAGAACCTCGAGTGCAGGCGATATTATAGGAATAACTCCCGTTAAGGGTGATTTCCTTGAGTTATCTGCCAGCAGTGCAGGTAATATTAAACTTGAGGTTTATGTGAAAGAAATTAAAGCAAATATAAGCAGTTCGGGCGATATAACCATTTCAGGTGAAGCTGATATCCTTAATGCAGTTCTCAGCAGTGCAGGCGATTTGAATGCTTTTGAGCTGGCAGTGAAAGAGGCGGATATTTCAGCTTCAAGTGCAGGGAATGCAGAAATCAATGTTTCGGAAAGGCTTAATGCACGGGCCTCAAGCGCAGGGGATATTAACTACAAGGGTAATCCAAAGTATGTTGATACACATTCTTCCAGCGCCGGTGGAATACGCAGGAGACAGTAACTTTTCAATATATATTTCTACTTATTATTATAAGCCGTCAGGATTAAACCTGACGGCTTTTTTTTACCTTTGCCTTACTGCTAAACCTTAATGAAAAATATTAATGAAAGAAAATTTAAGTATTAATCTGAAGAATTTAAAGAGCTTTGTCTCGTATGAGGAGGTTATTGCCCTGGCCCAGCAATCGGTCAGACATCTTGATTCTTTAAATTCAGCGACCGGTTCAGGAAATGATTTTCTGGGATGGCTGTCACTTCCTGATGACATTGTTTCACAGCTTGACAGGATAGAGAGAAAAGCAAAGCATTTGAGATCTGTTTCAGATACCACTGTTGTAATTGGTATCGGGGGCTCATATCTTGGAGCCAGGGCTGTAATTGAAGCCCTTTCACACACCTTTGCACCAATGCAGAAAAACAAGCATCATGATATCTTTTATGCAGGACATAATATCTGTGAAGATTATTTGTCAGACCTCATTGAAATTCTCGACGCCAGAAATTATTCTATCATAGTAATATCTAAATCGGGTACCACAACTGAGCCTGCCATCGCTTTCAGGATTTTAAAGGATCATCTTGAAAGAAAAATCGGAAAGGCAAAAGCGGCCGACAGGATAATAGCAATAACTGATGAAGCTAAAGGAGCGCTCAGATCCCTTGCAGAGACAAATGGTTATGATACTTTTGTAATACCTGATGATATAGGAGGCCGCTTTTCAGTTCTTACTCCTGTTGGTCTGCTCCCTGTTGCAGTGAGTGGTCTCGATATCCGGTTGCTTGTCAAGGGAGCCAAATCGTTCGAATTACTGGCAAGAAACAATAAAAAGGCCTCTGATAATCCTTCTCTTTTATATGCTGCTGCAAGAAATCTTCTCCTTCAGACAGGCCGGTCAACGGAGATCCTGGTTGGATTCACGCCTAGACTTCATTACCTGGCCGAGTGGTGGAAACAGTTGTTTGGCGAAAGTGAAGGAAAAGACGGAAAAGGAATTTTCCCCTCTTCAGTTGATTTCACCACAGACCTCCATTCACTTGGCCAGTATATTCAGGAAGGACAAAGGATCCTCTTTGAGACTGTTATCTCTGTGAAGAATCCACGAAAAAAGCTGACTATCCCGAGAGAAACTGATGACTCGGATCAGCTAAATTATTTAGCAGGCAAACGCCTTTCAGAAGTAAATCATAATGCTGAAATTGGGACCATACTGGCGCATTCCGACGGGAATGTTCCAATTATTACACTGAATATTCCAGAATTGAATGAGTATTATATTGGACAGATAATCTATTTCTTCGAGCTTGCCTGTGCAATAAGCGGGTATATTCTTGATGTGAACCCTTTTGATCAGCCTGGTGTAGAGGCGTATAAGAATAATATGTTTGCGCTTCTTAACAAACCCGGATTTGAAGAGGCAGGGAAGGAACTCAGGGAAAAATTAAAGTGAGTTGAAGTAAAATAATAAAGGATTCTTTAAAGAATAGCATGAANNATGTGACCTTTAAAATCAAAATTATTTACACATGAAAATAGAACTAAGGAAAGATTATACATGGGCACTTGTTGTGCCTACAAGTATGGGGATTCGTATAACCCCGGTAAACAATCAGCCTGTACATTGCAGCGATACATTTATAATGCATGCGACAAGCGCTGAAACCAATGTTGCAAGTATATCGTCCTATCTGGGTCTTCCGGTTAAAGTTTTGACAACTTTTGTTAAAAACAGTCCTATAGCCAGGTTTATTAAAGATAATCTTTCCAGCCGGCATATAGTTTATGAAGGCAGGGAGGTTGAGCAGGGCGGTCCCTGGGGATTTCGTCATCAGTTCAACATTGCGGACAGCGGTTATGGTACCCGCGGACCCAGGGTACATAATGACCGGGCCGGGGAAGTCGGCAGAACTCTTAATGTGAAGGACTTCGACCTTGACAGGATTTTCAATCGGGAGGGTGTTCAGATACTACACCTGTCAGGACTTATAGCAGCCTTGTCACCTGAAACTAGCACATTCTGCCTTGAACTTGCAAGAGCTGCCAGGAAAAACGGAACACGTATCTCTTTTGATCTGAACTATCGGGCTACCTTCTGGAAGAATCGTGAGAAAGAGCTTGGGCAAATATTTAAGGAAATAGGGAGTATTTCGGATATACTGGTGGGGAACGAAGAAGATTTCCAGTTATGTCTTGGTATAGAGGGGCCGGAGGCAGGCGGCAAAGATCTTGCATCCCAGACAGAAAAATTCAAAGCAATGATCAATTGTGTAAAGAACCAGTTTCCCGGAGCCCAGGTTTTTGCAACTACACTCCGTCAGGTAATCAGTGTGAATGAACATCTGTGGGGCGCCATAATGCTTGAAGGAGGAAACTGGCACATTGTCGAACCCCGGCAAATAAATGTCCTCGATCGCATAGGAGGAGGAGATGGATTTGTTGGCGGATTACTATATTCAATACTTAAAGACTGGGAACCTGAAAAATGGATACAGTTTGCGTGGGCCACAGGAGCACTGGCAACCACTCTCTTCACCGACTATGCTCAGCCAGCCGACGAAGAGCAGGTATGGAGCATCTGGGAAGGAAATGCAAGAGTAAAAAGATAAAATAGAAGAACCTGAGCAGATGAACTGATTAGATCAGGTTTCTCTCTATAAAAGCTTATGTTTTTTTACAAAATCGTTAATTACCTGTGAAAGATTTGGTTCGCCTATCTCCTGAAGATCATAGTAAACCCTTGTATTTGGCTTTTTGATCTTTATTATTCTGTTAAGATCGATTGGAGTTGCAATTATTACACTATCGCATTCGGTATTGTTTATTGTTTTCTCCAGATCTTTCAACTGTTGATCTCCATAACCCATTGCAGGCAGAAGTGTTCCAATATCCGGATAGAGCTTGAATGTTTCTTTCAGTCTGCCTACTACAAAAGGTCTGGGATCAACAAGTTGCATTGCACCGAATTTCCTGGCTGCAACCACGCCTGCACCTATTTTCATTTCCCCATGTGTAAGCGTAGGACCATCTTCAACAACCAGAACCTTCTTCCCTTTGATAACGGAAGTATCATCGACTTTTATCGGAGAGGCTCCATCAATAACAACTGCTGTTGGATTAACCTTTTCAATACTTTCCCTGACTACCTGTACCGCTTCAGGCGAAGAGCTGTCAATTTTATTTATAACAACAACATCTGCAAGGCGCAGTGTGACTTCTCCCGGATAGTATCTCAGTTCATGCCCCGCCCTGTGGGGATCGGTAACTGTTATCATCAGATCAGGCCTAAAGAAAGGGAAATCATTATTGCCTCCATCCCAGACAATTACATCACAACCTTTCTGGTCTTTTTCGGCATCGCGAAGAATAGCTTCGTAATCAACACCGGCATAAATAACATTCCCTCTTACCACATGAGGTTCATATTCCTCCATTTCTTCAACCGTACATTCGTGTTTTTCAAGATCAGAGAGCTCTGCAAAACGCTGAACCCTTTGCCTGACTAAATCTCCATAAGGCATCGGATGCCGGACTGCCACCACTCTCAATCCCATCTCCATTAACAGTTCGATTACCCTCCTGGAAGTCTGGCTCTTTCCGCAACCGGTCCTCACAGCTCCAACAGCTATAACCGGTTTTACACTTTTAATCATGGTGTCGGACGGTCCAATAAGCATAAAATTGGCGCCGGCAGAATTAACGATTGCACTTACAGACATCACTTTCTGATAGGTTACATCACTATATGAAAAAACACAATCATCAACATTGTACATCTCAATGAGTTCAGAAATTTTATCTTCAGGAAAAATAGGGATACCTTTCGGATATAACTTTCCTGAAAGTTCTTCAGGATATTTTCGGCCATCAATATCTGGAATCTGAGCAGCTGTAAAAGCAACTACATTATAGTATTCATTATTCCTGTAGAAGGTATTGAAATTATGAAA
>DCVC01000306.1:0-7248 GCA_002328625.1 Bacteroidales bacterium UBA2198 | reverse complement strand
CTCCTGATTTGAAAATATGTTAAAGAAAATGTTTTGGATATAATCAGTGATATGGCAAATTCTTCGTACTATTATGCGGTAAAATGAATGTACTTGCACATATATACCTGTCTGGTGATTCTGATAAGATTATCATTGGTAACTACATAGGTGATTATGTAAAAGGACGTGATTATCTCAAATATCCTGACCTTATCAGAAAAGGTATTATTCTCCATCGCCATATAGATGGTTTCACCGACAGGCACCCTGTTGTACACCGGAGTAAAATTTTTTTTACCCGGAAATACCATAAATATTCAGGTGTTGTAACAGATATTATTTATGATCATTTCCTGACTAAAGAATGGAATTTTTTTTCCAGGAGGCCCCTTGAAAGTGTAACTTACAATTTCTACAGGGCACTGGTAAATAATTATGAGATACTGCCAGAAAATGTAAAGCAGATGATGCCTTTTTTTATAATTAACAACTGGATTGAATCGTATCAGACAAGGAATGGCATCAGGCATGTTTTAAACACTCTCAGTAAACGAACTACACTACCGAACGAGACTAAATTTGCCATGCGGGCCCTGAAGAAAAATTACTATTCGCTGCAGGATGATTTTATGGAGTTTTTCCCTCAGCTTATAGACTATGTAGAAAATGATTTTGGAATAGAGATTTCGCACAGGATCACAATACCATTCTGATCATATAAGATATTCTGTCCGGCTTGCATCAAGTCTTAAGAAGACAAATAGAAGGATAGTAAATCCCCACAAAGAACTGCCGCCATAGCTGAAAAAGGGTAACGGGATGCCAATAACGGGGACCAGGCCGATAGCCATTCCAGTATTGATAAAAAAATGAATGAAAATTATCGATACAACCCCATAACCGTAAATCCTTGAAAAACCGGATCTCTGCCGTTCCGCCAGAAAGATCAGTCTCAGTAAAAGAATCACATATAACCCTATTACAACTGAAGATCCAACGAAGCCCCACTCTTCACCAACGGTACAGAATATAAAGTCGGTACTCTGAGCGGGCACGAATTTGTACTTTGTCTGGGTCCCCTGCAGATACCCTTTACCCGTAAAACCTCCTGACCCGATCGAAATAATAGACTGATTGACATTATATCCAGTTCCATGCGGATCGGACTTAAATCCCAGCATTATTTCCACTCTTTCTTTCTGATGAGGTTTAAGTAATCTGTTATATGCATAATCAACACTGTTTACAAAAACCAGACTGCCTAGCAAAAAAAGGTAAATAATGAATACAGCCACGGCCTTCTTGTTATAGAAATACAAAGCATAGATAAAACCTGACAGAAATACTGAAATCAGAATCACAGCATCATTTTCAAGTCCTTTAATAACGAAATGATCAAGAATCAAGATCAATGCAAAGAATGCAGCCATTATACCAAGACCCGAAAGACACAGTTTCCACTTTTTTGTTACGAACCATACGAGAATAAATGCTACTGCAATAATTGAAACAATAAGAAAAAAATTATTGAGAATAAGTGAAAGGAAAAACAACAACATTATCAGTAATCCTGATATGAAAATATATGAACTCATTCCTTCCCTGAAAAGAACCAGAAATAATACGAAAAAGACAGCTGCTGATCCCATATCAGGTTGCACGACAATCAATAATGCAGGTAATAATATTATCGATGATGCCAGGAGCAGAACAGGTATCTTTTTCATGTCCTCTTTTCTCGAGCTCAGATATGCTGCAAGAGCCAGTGCAGTACCGAATTTGGCAAACTCAGATGGCTGTAAATGTAACCAGCCGAACTCGAACCATGATTTTGCACCGTTTATCTCTCTTCCAAATAGTAAAACAAGAATGAGAAGAAGGATAAGCAGGCCATAAATGAAGTAAGCAAAATAATAATAAAATCTGTTGTCAATCACAATTACGAATACAGCAATGACAAACGCAGCAATTATCCAGATGAATTGTTTGCCATAACGTTGGGAAATATCAAGTATCCTGGTATGTTCTTCATTATAAACTGCCGCGTAAATATTGAGCCATCCGACTGTTACCATCAGCAGAAAGATAAGGATTGTGATCTTATCCAGTCCATGCCAGATATTTACAGTACGTTTCACCTGTTTATAAGATTTAGCTCCAGAATTCTTTGTTCCTGGTACTTATTTGTAACCTTCCCCTTTAAATATTTTTCAATCATAAGGCTCGCAACAGGGGCTGCATATGTTGCTCCAAATCCGGCATTCTCAACGTAAACGGCTATTGCTATCTTCGGGTCATCCTTGGGGGCAAAGGCAATAAAGACAGAATGATCCTTTCCGTGAGGATTCTGTGCAGTTCCGGTTTTACCGCACACTATAATATCCTTAAGGGCCGCAATCCTGGCAGTGGAGCCAGCTCCTCCGTTTACCGCTTCTTCCATGCCCAGAATTATTTGTTCAAAATTGGCTGAATCAATGTTAATAATGTGTTTCGTTTCAAATTTTGGATTAATCCCTCCTGAATTGCTTATTGTTTTAACAACGTGTGGACTGTAATAATAACCTCTGTTTGCAATAGCTGCCGCCATGTTGGCCATCTGGAGAGGAGTTGTGCTTATCTCTCCCTGTCCGATTGCCAGGGAAATAACTGTAAGAGCTCTCCATTTGTTACTGCCATAATACTTATCGTAATACCCGACAGATGGAATGTATCCCGGGAGGTCATTAACAAAATCCGTTCCCAGCTTTATCCCAAATCCGAATTCGTTAAGGTATTCCTTCCACTTATTAAAAGCCTCAGAAACAGTTGGATAATCAGGATTCTCAAGGACTCTCCTGAAAGTTTGACAGAAATATGAATTACACGAATTTGAAATTGCATAAACCAGGGTTAAAGGTGAGCTGTGTGAATGGCATCCGACAAACAGGTACCCGTTGTTGCAGCCAAATTGAGTTGATGTTGTGATAACCTTCTCCTGTAATCCGATAAGTCCGTTTATAGGTTTAAAAGTAGATCCAGGAGGATAGAAAGCCATCAATGCCCTGTTAAAAAGTGGAAGCATCGTATCGGCATTAAGTTTTGCATAGTTTTCAGACCGGATTCTTCCGACAAGTAATCCGGGATCATAATTAGGAGTGGAAACGAGCGCAAGTACTTCACCTGTCTTTGGTTCAATTGCAACAATACTTCCTGTCTTATTGCGCATCAGATTCTCTCCATATTCCTGAAGGTCAACATCAATCCCGGTTATAATGTCAGATCCCTGCACAGCAACTGTATCAAAGCGTCCGTCAGCATAAGATCCTTTTATGCGGCTGTAAACATCAACAAGGTAGATTTTTATTCCTCTTTTCCCTCTAAGTTCTTTTTCATATGATTCTTCAATTCCGCTCTTGCCGACATAGTCTCCTGCCTTGTAATAGGGTTCTCTTTTAATAATGCTTTCTTCAACTTCACTGACATAGCCAAGCAGATGTGCCGCAACTGGTTTGGTATATTTTCTCAGGGTTCTTGGCTGAACATAAAATCCGGGATAAAGAAACATCTTCTCCTGAAATCTGGCATAAGTTTCAGCCGATAGCTGTTTCAAAAATACAGAAGGAGCTCGTCGTGAATAATTATAAGCTGCTTTTATCCTTTCCCTGAAAATATCATTTGTAATACCCAGCAATTCGCAAAATTCCGCGGTATCAATCTTTGTTGTCTGGGCAGGTACTACCATGAGATCGTAGGCTGCCTGATTATAAACCATCAGATTGCCGTTCCTGTCGTAGATCAACCCACGGGCAGGATATTGGGTAACATACCTGAGAACATTGTTATCAGCAGAGAGTCTGTATGATTTATCAACGACCTGAATAAAAAATAATCTTATTAACAGTGCAAGAGAAGCAACCACCACAAGTGCCATTATAACATACTTCCTGTTAATGAAGAGATCTTTCATGTCTGTTTCATCTAACGTCCTTTCCTGTAAAACTCAGCCAGAAGAATAAAAATTATGGTAAATACCGAACTAAGCATGACTCTTAAAAGGGTCCTAAAGAATTCTGACAGTCTGAATACTTCAATGTAAAAAAGAAAAATATGATGGATCAATACTATGAAAACAGTATAGATTAAAAACCACCTGAAGCCTAAAGCAAGCATTGACAGGTCTGAAACGGCTTCGTAGCCATCCCTTGGTGATATCAGCCTCAGAACATAAGGTCGGGTAAAGCCGGCCAGCAGTGTGGCTGAAGCATGCATTCCGGGGGAACCTGTGAAAAAGTCCATAGTCATTCCTGTCAGGAATGAGACTATCAGTAATAACCATGCAGGTATATTGTAAGGAAGGAGAAGGATGAACATAACATAGACATACGGGTTTACATATCCGCTGAACTGAATGTTGTTGAATAACAGAATCTGTAAAACCATCAGTAAAACAAAGATAAAGCCATATCTGAGAATTGAGTTGATCATTTAAATAAATTTTCCAGTTCAAGTTGTTCTGATTTTTTCAGATTCCCGACAATGTTTACATAATTGAGCTTCTTAAAGTCAGCTGCAAGTGATACCGTTATATTGTAAAAATCACTGCCGCTTTTTCTTATATCACTCACACTACCAATCAGGATACCCTCCGGGAAAACAGCCGAATAACCTGTCGTTTCAATTGTGTCGCCTTCATTTATAACTACATGCTGAGGTATTTCACTCAGGATAACATGCTTATAGTCTCTGCCATCCCAGGTCAGTGATCCGAAATATCCATTTGTTTTTATTCTTGCGCTTAATCTGAAATCGATATTGAGAAGAGACATTGCAACTGAATAGTTCTCACTTGTCCCAACAATAACTCCGAGAACCCCTTCGGAGTTCGTGACAGCCATATCGGTCCCGATTCCATGTTTCTTTCCTTTATTAAGAGTAATAAAGTTCTTCTGCTTGTTAACCGAGTTGCCAATCACTTCAGCATGAGTATACTGGTACTGCTGGTTATAAAGTGAATCAGAAACTGAAAAGAACAGTAATTTTTCCTCATTGATTTGCCGGCTGATTCTGTTTCTTAGTTTTGTATTTTCAGCTGCAAGACTTGTGTTAATTTCTCCAAGACTTAAATATCTGCGGGCGACAAAGATTTTCTCCTCTACCCCTTTGGTCATACCTCTTAATCCTTTTATCAGACGGGTGTTATGATATGAATTGCCTGAAAACAACAATGATAAAGCTACTCCTTCAAGAATCAGAAAAACGATAATGTTGTTATATTTCGCCAGGAAGTGAAGGAGGTTTCTCATATAATCCGGTTGATTATCTCATAAGAAAAGGAAACTTCTCCACATTTTTCAAAGCAACACCCGTACCTCTTGCTACCGCATGCAATGGATCTTCAACCACAAGAAAATTAATATTGATCTTATCAGCGAATCTTTTATCCAGGCCACGGAGGAGCGCTCCTCCACCCACAAGATAGATTCCTTTATTCACAATATCTGCATAAAGTTCAGGTGGAGTTTGTTCGAGAACACTCAGAAGAGCTGCCTCAACTTTTGTCAGGGATTTATCAAGGCAATAGGCTATTTCCTGATATGATATCGGGATTTCAATAGGCAAAGATGTCATGATATTTGGTCCTCTCACGATGTAGTCAGGGGGAGGATTATCAATGTCAGGCAATGCGGCTCCGACAGCAATTTTAATATCTTCAGCAGTTCTCTCGCCGATCTTGATATTATGCTGATGCCTCATATACGATTGTATATCAGATGTAAATCCATCACCGGCGATTCTTATTGACTTATTACATACTATACCGCCAAGAGCTATCACTGCTATTTCGGTAGTACCACCTCCAATATCGACTACCATACAACCTTCGGGTGCCTCAACATCCAGGCCTATACCTATGGCTGCGGCCATTGGTTCATAAATCATATAAACATCCCTTCCGCCTGCGTGCTCAGAGGAGTCACGGACAGCTCGCAGTTCGACTTCTGTACTTCCCGATGGTATGCACACAACCATTTTCAGCGATGGAGAGAAAAATCGGGGTCCGCTGTTTATCATTTTGATCATCCCCCTGATCATAAGTTCAGCGGCATTGAAATCAGCTATCACTCCATCCCGCAATGGCCTTATGGTCTTAATATTCTCGTGTGTTTTGCCATGCATCTGTCTTGCTGATTCGCCAATTGCAATAAGTTTTCCCGTATTTTTATCGATCGCAACGATTGAAGGCTCATCAACAACAATTTTGTCATTATGAATAATGATTGTATTTGCTGTTCCAAGATCAATTGCTATTTCCTGTGTTAAAAAAGAAAAGAGTCCCATTTAATGAGATATTAATTAATTCTTATTCAGTGTTTGAAATGTCTTATCCCTGTAAATACCATCGCAATATCGTTTAAATTGCAATAATCAACTGATTCCTGGTCCCGGACAGATCCGCCTGGTTGAACAATGGCAGTTACTCCTGCTTTGTGTGCAATCTCCACACTATCGGCAAAAGGGAAGAATGCATCAGAAGCCAATACTGATCCTTTTAAATTGAAACCGAACGACCGTGCTTTTTCGATTGCCTGTTTAAGAGCGTCAACTCTTGAAGTCTGTCCTATGCCACTCGCATATAACTGCCTGTCTTTTGCAAGGACAATTGCATTTGATTTACTGTGTTTTACTATTTTGTTGGCAAACACCAGATCATCATACTCCTCACGATCGGGAATTCTTTTTGTAACAGGTCTCATTTCAGATATCGTTTCTGTCTTGCTGTCCCTTTCCTGCCAGAGTACTCCATTCAGTATTGATCTGAAATTATACTGATTGATGAATTTATCCTTCCTGGAAAGAATTATCCTGTTCTTTTTGTGCTTCAATATTTCAATTGCAGAATCTGAAAATGATGGTGCAACTATTATTTCAAAGAATATTTTGTCAATCTCACCGGCAGTATCGCCATCTATATTACAGTTGGCAACAATTACCCCACCGAAAGCTGAAACAGGATCACAAGCCAGAGCTTCTTTCCATGCATCAACAGGATTGTTCCTTGAGGCTGCTCCACATGCATTGTTATGCTTTACAACTATGAATGTTATTTCATCAAAATCATCAATAAGGGTTAAAGCAGATTCAATATCCAGAAGATTGTTATAAGAGATCTCCTTCCCGTGAAGTTTATCAAATATCTTATCAGGGTCACCGTAAAAAATTCCTTTTTGGTGCGGATTTTCACCATAACGTAATGGATAACAATAGTTTATGCTTTCCCTGAAAACC
>DCVC01000235.1 GCA_002328625.1 Bacteroidales bacterium UBA2198 | reverse complement strand
ACTGTGTTTTTTGTAGTTTCTTTATTAGCATAATCTTCTTTTACCGGCAGCGTGTCTATAACTTCCGCCAATTCTCCATTTTGGACTTCATTCTGAGGTCCGGCAGTTATATTCTGAGCGGTTTGTTCGGTCTTTCCCGGTGGTAACAAATTGATTAACAGATACCCGGCAACAATTAAAGCTGTCAGTGATGCAGCTATCGCCATTGAACGCCAGATTAATACGTACTTTCTCCGGACTTTCTCCCTTTGGCGGGCTTTATCCAGTGTTTTTTCGGTTATCCCGTCAAAAAATCCATCTGGTACAGTGTAAGGCATCTTTTTACCTACTTCTTGAAATTCAGAGTTGTAAGTCATATTTCAATTATTTAACATGTGTTGCTTTATTTTCTCCTGCGCATAATGATAGTTGGTTTTCAATGCATTGACCGATGTCTTAAGAATATAACAAATCTCTTCATAGGGCAGATCATCGTAATAACGCAATGTAAAAACAAGTCTCTGCTTTTCCGGCAACCGGAGAATGGCATTTTGGAATTTAACCATTATCTCATCGCCACTTTCCATATCAGTTTCACCTAATTTTAATATAAGCTTATCGGTCAGTTCTTCAATATTTTGCTTCATCTTTTTCCTGTTCCTCAACAACCTGATACATTCATTTGTGGCAATCCGGTAGAGCCATGTATAGATCTTACTTTTCCCGTTAAAAGAGCCGATAAAACGGTAAGCGTTAATGAAAGTTTCCTGAAGAATATCTTCCGCATCTTCGTGCGATACAACAAGCCTTCTTATGTGCCAGTAAATCCGTTCCTTATATGTATTCATCATCACTCTGAAACCTTTCTCCTTTGTCATCGGCTCATGCATCAGTGATAAAATATGCCCGTCTGATTTATCTATTGTCAATTTTTTGAACTCTTTTGTTACTTTGAAGCAAAAAAATGTGAAAGGTTAAATACCATTAAAATTCTAATGTGATTTTCACGTTGAGAAAATTAATTGAATTTAGCTTTAAGCCTAAAGTTACATCTTAATGAATGAACGCTTAAGATGTTTAACCAAATAAAATTGAATATCATGAAAATTTTCAGTTCATTATTTGCAACAGGGTTGGTCATTACAGCTCTTGTTGCCTGTCAGAAAGAAGATACCACAATAGAAGATGCAGTACCTGTTGTTGAACAGGAAACAATCGTGGAAGAAATACTTATTGAATTGGATGCCATGGCTGATGAAGCTCTCAACCTGAAACTGAACGAAGGAAAATCAGCTGTTGTTGAAGGTGATTTTTATCTTAGCTCATGTTCCGTGATTGCCATTGATAATACTTCGGATCCAAAGGTCATCACAATTGATTTTGGAACCGGTTGTACGGGAAAAGACGGGAAAGTAAGGTCAGGGAAAATTATCATCACATCGACGTCGTTTATAGATGCCACTTCGGAGCGCATAAAAACTTTCGAAGATTTCTATGTGGATGGCAGGAAAGTGGAAGGTGTTGTAAATAAAACTATCACAATCAACAGGCAAGATCATTCAAGAGTTGCTGAAATTGTCGAAGATATCACTATCACTTTCCCGGATGAAGGCGGCACTGCCCACCGTGTGGCCAGTTTAATCCGTGAATACCAGTTTAATAAACTTGGGTTGTTAAGAGACAATATAGTTACCTCATACGGAACCGTGGAATTTACAAGGGTAAACGGATTTAAAGTGACAAAAACCATATCAGAATCTGATCCACTGGTGTTCAAAGTATCGTGTAACCGTATTGTTAGCGGGGTGGTAACCATAACTGCAAGTGACAACCGCACATGGACAATTGATTATGGGGATGGCGAATGTGATAATCTGGCTACTATTACTGGCGGCGATAAAACACGGGTTATCAGGTTAAGATAGAGGGGAAAAGTTATTTTTATATTAAGGGGATCCGGAAAATTGGATCCCTTCTTTGTTGTTTGCCCGGCATGGGCAATAACAATATGTTGAGAGTCCATAACGAGCCTTAACAGGAGGAAGTGTTACCCTGAATACTTTTCGTCTTTTCAGCTCTTGCCAGGACTTCTCAAAGCTGTTGGTTTTCTGAGCCATGAAGGTTAGCCGGATTATTTTATCTGTAAAAATACACTATCCTGATACCAATGTCAAGCCCCCGGAGATGATTTCCGGGGACTGAACTATACTTCAGGCTGTTTGTCCCTTTTTAATACCTATTTTTTAGTTATGGTAACCAACACTCCATCCGGAGTAGTTTCCTGTTCGTAAATAGCCCCCATATAATCAGCTATCTTTTCACAAAGTACCTTAATACATAATAAATAATCATCGTAGGTTACATTATACTGTGGGTTGGTTTTTAATCCGGTAAGCATCGTATTAGCACTGAAAACAATGTGATTATCATCCTGTTCCAGAGTTTTAAGTTCTCCTTGTGGTACCATAGAACGCCAGTTATTAAGCATTCCGTTCACAAAACCGTTGTAACCATTTGCCTGATTCCATCTGGTTTTAAATTGATCTCCTGTGAAACTGGCAATATCTTCAACACTCTTCCCAAGCGATTTTGCATAATTTATTGAGTTGATAAGAAAATTATCTGCCTGAGAATAGGTAAAAGAATCCAGTCTGTTACGGTATGCTATTTTCCATTTGCCATCATGTTTCTCAAGGAAGTTGGTTACTATGATTTCATTTACTAATTTTCCTTCTTCACTGAACGTACGATTATCAATGACAACCCAAGCACTTTCTCCATAGATTTTCACAATGATGGGAGTTTTCACTTCTCTATTAATTCCCTTTCCCCCCTCAAACCCTGGTTTCATGTTGGAGGAATATGATTCCCATCCTGTTCTCACATTAAATCCGGATTTTGAAGTAGTGATCGTAATAAGGGTCGAATCCTGAATATGCATTGTGCTCCAACGTTCAAAATCATTGGCATAATACGCTGCGGTTTCTTCTTCAGCGACTGCCATAACGGCGTCTTTTTCTTTTTCAATGTCAATCTTTTCCTTGCAGGAATAGTTGACTATTAAAAAAAATGTAATCAAAACTGAAAAGGCTTTTTTCATAATGATTTAATTTTTGGTTTATACTAACGTAAACAACACACCTAATTACCTGCCTTTATATTTGATGAAAATATCTACGATTTTGATCCCCTTAAGAATTTATTTAATAAAATCTTAAACAAAGTTCTTCTATCTAAATGACAAAGTCAATTTTATTTTCTATTCATTTCACGTGTCTTACATATAGGGTGTATATAAGGGTATATTGTCTGTGTGATACTTTAATATCACTTTGAGCTGTTATGTCGACACTGGAAGACCCCTGTAAGGATACGTCAGATAAAAAAAATGGCATAGTTATCCCTCACGGGAGAAAAAGATCAATAGCTTTTTTATTTAAGGCAGGAAAAGAATGCTTTTAATACGATGCTGGTAACGACAAATCAATTTCCCATAATAAATGATTAGCCCCTCTTGTATTGGAGTCAACTAA
>DCVC01000300.1 GCA_002328625.1 Bacteroidales bacterium UBA2198 | reverse complement strand
AATTTCCCTATCTGAGGCCGGTAATTGTCCGCTATGAGGGAGATCCTTCGTCCGGGATTGAGGGAGAAATAAACAGGTTCAGACGACTGGCGACAAAAAAAGGAATTAAATTGTCAAACTTATGAAATATTTATTGACCAGTCAGTAAATAAATAATCACTTTATGATCAAAAGAAAAGACAGAAAAATTAAAATCATAATAATCGTTATTCTGTCATACCTTTCGATAATATTTCCGGGGCCTGTTCAGCTTTTTGGGCAATCAGATAGTCAATCCCTTATCCCTTACGGGAATAATATGTCTGCCGGGAATTATGTCATCCTAAATGATGTCAGGCTATATTATGAAATATATGGGAAAGGATATCCCCTGATACTACTACACGGCAACGGTGGAAATATAGCTGGAATGAAACATCAGATTGAATACTTTTCTAAGAATTATAAGGTAATAACCATGGATTGCAGAGGAAGGGGCAAATCTGTGTATATTCCCTGGTGAAACACACTGGGTAACCAGTGAAAATCCCGATCTTTTTAATTCAACGGTTGCAAAGTGCTTTTGCGGGCCCTTCAAAGGGAATGAAATAAGAAACTAAATAACAGAAAAATGAAACCACAAATCACCCTTAAGAGAATTCTTCTGACAATTCTGTTACTGACATCTGCTTCAGGGATTTTATCTGCGCAACAGAACATTTTTACGGTGATCAGGGCAGGCAGGCTGATTGATACTGAAAATGGGAAAGTGCTTAATAATCAAATGATTTTGATTAAGAATGATACCATTAAGGAAGTTGGCCCCAATATTAAAATCCCTGAAGGATATCGAATTTGTGATGAAGGGAGGGGTAGTTTATAAAAATATTACTGAAAAGTAGATTCACAATAAATTGACTTTGGCTTAAACATTGCACAAATGATGAAAAGAAGACACTTTTTAAATTTAACAGCTGCAGGAATGGCATATCCTTCATTTAGTAATTTTACAAGAACCTTACTTCCATTTGAAAATAAAGATATTGTCCTTACTGAGGAAGCTCTGCGAATTCACCGTTCTGCGATTGTCATTGACGGACATAATGATTTACCATGCAAAATACGGCTAAAGGGACCCGATGCTGTTGAAACACTGGATCTGATGATAAATCAACCGGAATTTCACACTGATATTCCACGCATGCTCAAGGGAGGCATCGGAGCACAATTCTGGGTAGCGATCGGCTGGATGGGTAAACAGGCGGACGGCAGAACGGGCCAATCAATATGTCTCGAAGAAATTGAACTTATCCATAAGATTACGAAAAAGTATTCTTCTGTGCTTGAAATGGCTTATTCCGCAGATGATATCATAAACATAAGAAGGAAAGGGAAGATAGCATCTCTGATAGGAATCGAAGGAGGAAACGCAATTGAAAACTCTCTTGAGGCGCTTCGCAGATTTTACAGGCTTGGTGCCCGCTATATGACTCTTACCTGGGGAGAGACAATAGATTGGGTAGATTCCGCCACAGACAGGGCCAGGCATGGAGGGTTATCAAAATTTGGGGAAGAAGTGGTATTGGAGATGAACAGTCTTGGCATGCTGGTTGATATCTCGCATGTATCGGCTGAAGCGATGCGTGACGTTCTGAGGGTAAGTCAGTCACCTGTGATTGCATCACATTCCTCTGCCTTCGCTCTTGCACCAACACCACGTAATGTGCCTGACGATGTATTGCATAGTATTTCAAAGAATGGAGGAATCGTTATGGTTAATTTTTATCCGGGATTTCTTACCAGGAAAGGTGCAAAAGAAGATTACCTCTTCTGGGAATATATGCTTAAATTAAAAATTGACGCCGGCCTGAGCGAGATTGAGCTTAATAAACTGCTTGACAAATTTATGGAGGAGCATCCTGTTCCCGGGTGTTCAGTTGAGAAAGTTGTAGACCATATAGATCATATCGTGAAAATTGCCGGCATCGATCATGCCGGTCTCGGATCGGACTTTGACGGTATATCTTATGCTCCTGATTATCTGAAAGACGTATCATTTTTCCCATATATCACTCAGGTACTTCTGAACCGTGGCTATAAGGAAGCAGACATCCACAAAATCCTTGGAGGGAATTTTCTCAGAGTATTTCGGATGGCAGAAGAAAAAGTCCCAGGCAACTTATAACTGTCAATATATTATACAGATAGCTCAACCACCGTTTATCCTTGTTGCTGGCTTTATAAATCATATATTTTTTCGATAACGGATATAATAGAAGTACAATGCCAATCCAAATAAGGTATACTGCCCATAGAGGATAACCATAACCGGCAAGTTTACCATCCGCCAAAACACTTTCACTTAACATTATAGCCCTCCAGTCTAAAATCATAATCTTCCAGTCACCCCCCGTAATCAGGAGTCCCAGCAATGCAAACAAATGAATAGTCAGCGCATGCAGTATATAAAAGAAAAAAGGGACCCTTCCGAAAACAAGAAAAAAGTCAGTGACTTTATTCTTTATTGATTCGGTTGTATATAAAAATAAAAAGGCAGGTCCTAATGTCATTAATAGAAATGACAGGGAAGGAGGGTATTTTGTCACATTTAAAAATGACATAATGGTATATATAGTGTTCTTTTGTGTCGTCCATGGCACTAAATCCCCGTAAATATTGATGCCCCTTAAAACAAAGAACAGTGCAGTTGAACCAATTCCGAGGCTAAGAAGCCATTTTTTCCTCCTGCTGACATTAAAGTCTTTTGCATATAGTCCCCCGAAGCAATATCCAAGTGCCATTACACCTATCCATGGTAAAACAGGATAATCGAATATCATTACAAAATTCTCAGAGAATTCGATAAAACTGTGTTGATGAAGTGTGTACCAGACAATGGAAGGAAAACTGTCACCTTCCATTGTAATCCCGTCAAGCAGATTATGTCCGGCAATCAGAACCATGGCCAAAACAAATATTGCTTTCTGAGGAAGATATATTAACGTCCCTAAGACTATCATTGAAAAACCTATTGCGAATATTACCTGAAGTAAAATAGTGCTGTAGCTTATATCAAAGAACCAGATAAAATTCATAATTGCGATTTCGACAAATATCAGCCACATTCCCCGTGTAATCAAGAATTTAGACACTTCCGGTTTTGTCTTTCTGCTCCCGTATAAGAAGGCTGAAGTTCCTGCAAGAAACACAAATGCCGGAGCACAGAAATGAGTTATGAATCTGGTGAAAAATATTACGGGGGTTGTTATTGCAAGGTCAGTCGGGTTATTAACCAATGCTCCCAAATAAAAATAATCACGTGTGTGATCCAATGCCATTATTACCATGACAACTCCCCGCAAAAGGTCTATGGATTCTATTCTGTGTCTGACCGGTAAGTTCACATAAATTGAAATCTATGAATTGTAAGGTTGTTTTAATCCGATTTTATAATACAATCTGCTTAAAATAAATAATGATGATTTATCTTATTTCTCTTCTATTTCTCTGAGCTTTGTGCTGCTATTTACTTTTTAGAAAATCCTCAAGAATTTTTGCATGTAATTCCGGCTCTTCTATAAAAGGGTAATGTCCTGATTTTTCAAACATAATAAACTTCGCCTGAGGCATGAATTTCTTAAATTGAACGGAGTATTTCGGAATTGAAATACGGTCAAAACGCCCTGCAATTATTAAAGTGGGTGCCTTTATTTTTTTCAGATGACCTCTGAAATCAACAGAGGCAAGATCACCACCCAAAACAATATCGGCATCAGGACCGGCTATCCGTTTATATACTTCCAGACTGAATGACTTGTTTGCGTAATAAATGGAGTCAGGTATATTGGAGGGGTCATAATAAAAAGATAAACTGAGTGGCATTTCACCCTGAATCCTTTGATAGACAGAATCGGTAGACAGCATTCCTTCCTTGCGAAGAGAATCCAGACGATGCCAG
>DCVC01000229.1 GCA_002328625.1 Bacteroidales bacterium UBA2198 | reverse complement strand
GATGATACTCAAACAAATATATACCAACTGCCTGGAACTGATCAATCCGAATGCAGGCAGAATAAGGGGAGATATTGATTACAAGATCAGCGAATCGTATCGAAAATTCAAATACCATTTCGATCAGAAGCTTTACGATCTTCTGCAAAGTCTGAAAAACATGATAGAAGAAAGTATCAGGACGAAATCATCAATTCATGAAAATATTGAAGAAACACTTGAGAGAATAAGATCAGAGCAGGAAACAATTGACGCTATTAAAAAGAATTATCAGGGGCAGAATGATGAATCAAAACCGGATACAGATAAAAAATCAGCCGATGTTGTCTGAAAATCACAAACGTAATCTAATATCTGCTTTACAGGTAGTTGAAGAGATGCTTGATGAATTATTAAGTATTATAAACACCTCCGAAGATTCAGTTACATACAAAATAGAAAAGAACTTATCTGATGAAGAGATTATCCGTGTTAGAACATCTATTGAAGAATTCAAAAATAAACTTCGAACGATTGTTGAAAAACATAATCTCGCTCTTCAAAAAAAACAATTAAACAAGATTCTGATTGTAACTCAAACATTTGCCAGAATCGATCTGCGGGAGACATATTCGAAAGAACTTATCGGATCCGGAACTTTTACACTGGATGAAAAACCCGGGGAATTTGATGCAGATATCAGTGAATTAATCTCAATAATAAATAAACTCAATTCATCTGCGAATTAAAACCAGAAATCAATGGGGACCGATGCTTACAGATAAACAAACACTTAAAGATTTAGATATCTTCAGATCAGACGAAAACACTCTTTCGATCTTCAGCTTAACAGATAAAACCGTAACAGCAGGAGGAAGTTACCGCCTTCGCCAGAAGTTTCTTGATCCGCCTGGAACTATCAGCCAGTTGATAAAACAACAGGAGGCAGTTCGGTTTTTTTCAGAGAGTGAAAGTTTGAAAAACTTCAAATTTCCATTCAACACTCAACGGTTAAAATCGCTCGAGGAGTATGTCTCCTCAAATATAAATGTTGTTGAAAACGGGAGCCTTCTGGAATGTGCCCTTTTTTGCCTTGTTGATATAGAAGCCTACAGGTACATAAAAAACGGTCTTAAAGAGTTACTGGATTTTGTAAATACTTTTTATAATATTATTGAACTAAAAGGAACAGGAACTCCTGTTTTACTCACTAAAATAAAAGATGACCTCAATAACCTGATCAATGATCCTGATTACCGGGAAGCAGTCAGCTTGAAAAATAAAAAGAAATTCTTTTTCTTCAGGCTGTTGCAATCGGACAGAATATTCAGAACCCGTCTGAAGGAACCATTTCAAAATATTATGTCATGGTATTATGAGATCGATGCATTGTTCTCAATGGCAAGGACTACAATTGAATATAATTTTAAGTTTCCTGTTATCGCTGATGGTGAGGATTCCATATTTCAGGTCGAAGGACTGTATCATCCGTTACTTCAAAATGCAGTTCCGTGTGATGTAAGTTTAGTCAGGGATTCAAATTTTGTTTTTCTTACAGGGCCGAATATGTCAGGAAAGACGACGTTTTTAAAAGCCGCAGGCACGGCTGTTTTCCTGGCACACCTTGGAATGGGGGTCCCTGCAAAATCAGCCCGGTTAAGCTACTTCGACAGGTTGTTTTCAAGCCTGAATATTACTGACAGTATTACAACCGGATACAGCTACTTTTACAGTGAGGTGATGAGAGTTAAACAGCTTGCCGAATCTCTGAGCGTTGGAGAAAAGGTCTTTTCTCTTTTTGATGAACTATTTCGCGGGACAAATGTAAATGATGCTTACAATGCTTCTGTAATGATTATTTCGGGTTTGGTCCGATGGCAGAACAGCATATTTATTCTGTCATCGCACTTATGGGAATTATGGGAAAGGATTGGGGCCTACTCCAATATAAAGAATCTTTGTTTCGAATCGGAAATAAAAAATGGGACACCTGTTTTTTCTTATAACCTTATATCCGGTATCAGCGATATGCGGCTGGGGTTAACAATCATACAAAACGAAAATATTATGAATCTTTTAAACACAACTGAGAATTTTAAAAAATAATATCTACGGATCAAGGAGTATTGAAGAAGAAAACCTTGTTCCTGATTTTAATGGTACTGTTGGGGTTGAAGAATGGTTTATCAATGGTNNCAGTGGGCCTGGTTGCGGGACTGGGAGAATTATTGGGATACGGATTAAGGTTTATATCGGGGTATATAGCTGACAAAACAAAAAAATACTGGGCAATACTGATCACCGGATACCTGCTGAACCTCTTCTCTGTTCCGCTGTTGGCACTTGCCGGGTACTGGCAGATTGCTGTTTTGCTTATGATAACCGAGCGCATAGGCAAAGCAATCCGAACGCCTGCACGGGAATCACTTCTTTCGTTTGGCACACAAAAAATCGGGCGCGGATGAGGGTATGGCCTGCATGAGGCAATGGATCAGATAGGGGCAACTGCCGGTCCTTTGCTTGTCAGCGCCGTGCTTTTTTTCCAGCATCAGAATTACCGGGTGGCTTACGGGATACTTATAATCCCCGCAATAATAG
>DCVC01000374.1 GCA_002328625.1 Bacteroidales bacterium UBA2198 | reverse complement strand
CGAGGGCGCCTGACAGGGGCAGGTTGACCAGTATGGCTCCGAAGCCCATAGGGAGGAGGAGCGGAGGCTCGAGCTTTTTTGATATGGCGAGGTAGATAAGTGTGGCTCCTATCACCCACATGAGTACCTGTTGCCAGGTGATCAGGGTAACGCTGTTGTATAAGAAATCCATTTTCGGGCCGGTTAAGGTTATGTACTCGGGCAGGCAATTTTAACCACGCTAAAATACTTGAAAAATTGATCTGATGTAAAGCCCTGGGGGGGATCGAAATTTTTATCAATCTCCTCTGGCAGTACCTTGTCATTGTTAAGGTTGATCTTGCTGATGATTAATTAATTGCCTATATTTACTAATGCAAGCCTGTCGTATTAACCTATTGTAGTCCAAAATGAAAACAAAATTTGTAGTTTACAAAGGCGAAATCAACTTTGTGGATAACCAGATTATAATTACCGATGGCATTTCCAAATGGCATAGATATATGACAATGTTTTATGTCGCTATTTACTTCGTTGGGGGGGTCTATGTTATCTTCCGATATTTCAGCAATCATAATATTTTGATGATTCCGCTTGCAGCTGTAATCTTTGGGGTGGGTATTATTGGTTTGATTACTACTTTAAAAGTGAATACGAACAAGACGCTTGATATACAGCAAGTTAAAATGACTGTGATTAAGGAGGATTTTAGTTCTTATCTCAACCTGACTTTGCATCTTAAGAATTCCCAAAAGCGCAAGGTAGCATTGGACTACAGGGATGAAGACCATTTTCGTAAATACTATGTAAAAGAGTTAATCGAAACACTAAAGAGTTTCTCAATTAATACGGAATTGAAATAGCCATGATCATATACAGTCCATGATGAGCAATGCTTCTTACGCACCATCAAATTATCTATCACTCTTTTAACCGGGGCTTCAACTTTCGCTTAATGTGATTTCCGGTTTTGTTTCAGCTGAAGGAAAAATGAAATTCCTGCAAATATGGAGGTTATCGCGACCATCAACGTTGCGGTTCTGCCGATTGAGCCGGGGACGATCTGAGTGAACAACGTGACTGATCCAACGAAGGTGATAAGACTGATGGTTAACCCTGTTTTCCTGATTATATCATTTTTTTCTGCAGTCATGTCATCAGGTTATTGATTGTCGCTTTTCACTTCTTGTCTTTAAAATCATGTTTATGGTTACAATAGTAGGTATACGACAGCCCCAGGTTAAGAACTGAGGCTATGAACAGGGCCTCCTCCCAGAAATTACTGAATACCGGTTTATTATTGAAGATCACAATTGTCAGGCAGATTATGAAAAAAATAACTGAAGCGATTGTATATGTAATCCAGTACTTATACATAGCATTTTATATTAAATTTTTATCCTTAATTACATTTATCCACTTCATTTCCTCATAGCTTTTCGAATATATTCTCTGGAATACACAGAAATAGGATTGTTATAGCAAGAAAGACTACACACCTGATTATGATGTCTCTGTAGAATATATTTTTCTCCCTGGCACTCCCGGCAATTGCAAGAATAAAAATTACCGCAGTTGAAACCAATCCGGCGATAAGTAAAGTATTAGCCATCGGATAACTGAGTACGGCAAACATAAACCCAATTGTAAGGATTGAAAGTGCTATTCCCGTTCCGACAGCAGTAGCAATTCGCCATGACCCAATTCCCTTGTATGATTCCGGGTCAAATATCCTTCGTAATGGAATCCCGTTGAACAACGCGAATCCCAGATAGAAATACAGTATACCCAGCGCCACACAAAAAAGTGACACAATCAATGAGCTAAGCGGCACATTTAGCAGTGCAAGCAAGAGTCCGATAACGGCCCCGGCAATCAGGATTATTTCAAGCTTTTTCATAATTTCAGTATCAGACAATTTCAACTTCCCTTTGGCCTAACGCCAGAAACTGAAAAACAGAGTGTACGAAAAATGGGGTGCTTATTTACTTTAAAATTCAATTTAAGATGCTGCTAATTAAGGGGGACTTTCACGATTACCAACAGATGTATGATTTTGCTTATACATGGATTCCTTTCAATACCTTTTTCGAAAACCAAAGACAATACTCAAAATGGCTCGTTGGCGATTAGTGTGATAACAAATTATATAGTGAACTTGATAAATTATACAAAGCGTGAATTATATACACTAAAATTATTGCGCTTTCCTTTCTGTATCTTCCCAGGTAATATGCTAATGCCAAAATAATTCCCGCCCCCAACGTAATGATAAAATAACTTAAACTATATGTGTGATTCAATGCAAACGCCAGCGAAGAGACTATTAATGCAATACAAATGTTCTTTCTTGGCCTTTTTATAATCTTACAAATGATTTCTATTATTAATGATTGAAATAGAAGTGTTTCTATTAGCGGAGCCAAAATAACGGCAATTAGCAAATCAAGGACGATACTATCGGTTGCAAAGGAACCTGCCATGTCAGGTTCAGGCAAGAATGTGGTTATGACTCCCAACAGCACTGAAGGGAAAAAGAATACCAAAATGAATATATATGCCGGAGCTTTGATTAAATAATTGACAGATGGAATTAGCTTAAACCGTTTAGACACCTTTTGTAAGTTTATATTTGAAAAAATGATAGGAAATAAAGTACATAACAAGTAGGTCTAAAATAAACCGTGATAATTCAATTGTTTCATCAACCCCAAAAAATATTACCATCAAGTGATTTACCAAATAAGAAATAAAGGTTGATAAAGAGAAACAAGCCATCTTGATAAAGTTGCTGTCTTTAACTTTAAGTTTGTCTTTGGATAATGCTATAATTATCAGACCTAAATTAGCAATAATAATCCTGATGTCAGTGTATAATTCATCTACCATCAGTTCAAAAAAGCTAAGCAATATCGAAATAATTACCAATACTCCACCAACATACTTGAATTTGAAGGAGAATAACTCCATTGATAACACGCTTTCCTTTCTTCTCTGAACAGCTATTAAAATTGTAACTATTAATATCACTGATAATACTGTGATTATGATAGCATAATACATTTTTTTACATTTATCATTAATATGAAGCGGTGAGCTCGCATTGTCTGAATGTAGCTCACCACTTTTTCCTTATAACAATCATTAACAGATGACTATTTGAAGTCTGAGAGAGCTTGTTGAGTTGCCTGACCTTCCGGCGTACTTGAGTAATTATTACATACATCTTCAAAAAAATCAAAAATAGCGCCCAAAACTTTGCCTGTCCAACTCCAGGTCTGTCCACCACCATTTATGGTTTGCGATTCTGTTAAATTTAATTCGACTAGTTTTTCCATAACATCTTTAGTTTAATTATTATAACCTTCTTCGAACCCTTCTTTAAAATCTTCTATACACTTATCTATGCCCTCAGTTACAGCCTCTTTGGCTAGCATAACAAGATAAGTATAAAAAATTCTTACCCATCCTCCATTGGTTTGTTGAGTTTCCTCCTTGCCCAGTTCTGTTACCCCAAGCATGGTTAAATTTA
>DCVC01000098.1 GCA_002328625.1 Bacteroidales bacterium UBA2198 | reverse complement strand
GGCGACACATTAATTAATGCTGGTATTGGCGGAATTGCTGTTTATATAAACGGGGCAATAGGCGGATTGATGACAACTCATCCCAGTATGGCGGTCAAAGATCCTTTTTCAGGAGAGGAATTTAAAGAGCCGACCTTTGAAAAAGCGGAAGCCCAGGGAAAGCAACTAGCATTACTGGCATTGAGATCAATGGAAAACCCGGTCGAAAAACTTGAAGATGCAAATATATCCCTGATTGTAAGGGCCATTGAATTACCAATAAAGAACAGAGCTTTTCAACTTGCAACAATGATCGGAATTTTNNGGGCCGGTTTCATTTGTAACTATTCCCGGTGAGGTTTATCCGGAGATTATTAATGGAGGGATCGAAGCTCCTGATGGACAAGATTTCTTGACTGTGCCACTGGAAATACCTTCTATAAGGGACATGATGCCGGGAAAATTCAAGTTCGTATTTGGTATTGCAAATGATGAAATAGGTTACATTATTCCTAAAAGCCAGTGGGATGTTAAACCTCCCTATACTTTTGGAAGTAATAAATCTCCTTACGGTGAAGAGAATTCATTGGGTCCAGCAACGGCACCAGCACTGCATTATAATCTTAATGAAATGCTGGATGAATTGAATCGGGCAGGAAAAGCTTCAGAAACAACAAATTAAATTGTGCTGAAAGCTCTGAGTTGATAACAATATAATTCAGGATCTTAAAACTTCTTATTTTGAAACTGCTTATTATTCTCATTATTTGCAGCCTTTTAACAATAATCCCGTCAAACCTCCGGTTGACTACCGTTTTGACCACATACCATAGACATCGTCAATGCGTATATGACACTTAATAATGAATATATTTTTCGAACAATATTTAAAAAAATTCTAAAAAACAGTCGCTTTGTTTCCTGGTAACCGATGAAATACCCCAAAGCCGCCAGGATACCTAGCTTCACTAAGTCAAAATATTAACACTTCAGCCTAACAGTATTAACATTTAATGGATTTATATTAAATGAGAAGAAAACAACACTTGCGGATTCAGTTAATAAGCTTGGTGTTCTTAACAGTTTCCTGTATAACAGACGACAAAATTCAGAATATATATTTTCATCGCGATAAACCATTCATTCAGGATTACAGTATTAAGTACATTATGACTGATGAGAATAACCGGTTACACCGGGTTGTTTCCGACAGAAATGGTTATATCCAAGTTTTTTCGTCCGGCGGATTATTGCGTCCCCGTGACGGGCAGTTTCTTTTTCCCGGTACACTTGTAAAAGATTTTCAATACCGACCGCTATATGATAAAAAAATCTCAGGCATAAGTACATATGACGGGCAATTGATCTATATTGACGACAGAGCTGTATTAAGCAATGCCTGGGCAGGAAAACTCTATTCAAATCACATGATGCCGGCAGCAAAAATCTTTGCAGGGGGGAAAGATTTTATTTTTCTTGTCTCTGACGGAAGCGAACTGGATCTTCTGAAAGACTCGGAGATATTGTGGCATGGAAAATATCCCGGCAACAAAATCCTGGACATTAAGTTCGATCCGTCGAATAATCTGTTCTGGATCCTGGGAAATAAATCGATTAGCATCTTCTCTCCCGGGGATAAGAAAATGGAGAAAGTTCTGGATAATGATAATCTAACCTGTTTTGAAGTTGTCTCAGGTAAAATGATGGCAGGAACTTCCAACGGATATTTTGAGATAGATGCACACACAAAAAAACAGGTTGGGGAAATAAATAAAAAACTACCCTGGCCCGATCTGAAAGTAATCACTGAAATAGATGGTAAAATATGGTTTGGGTCCTCCAGGGGAGCTTTCATGTTGCGTGATGACGGGAAATTCAATTACTATGCTTCCGAACGATGGCTGCCATCAGATAATGTAGTGGATATTGCCGTAGGTCCTGGAAATTCCGTGCTTATTCTGACTGAAAGGGGACTGGCAAAAATATGTTTCAGTGAGATTACTTTGTATGAAAAGGCACTCTTCTTTGAGAAACAGGTACGTGAGAGACATATAAGGAATGGTTTCAATGCAACCATAACGGGCATGAAAAACGGGGATGTTACAACAGGGAGCCTTGAAGATTCTGACAACGACGGCCTGTGGACATCCATGTATCTTGCGGGCCAGGCATTCCGCTATGCTGTGACCAGATCGGATGAGGCTCTGCTGAATATACGCGAATCGCTTGACGCAATGGAGCGGTTGTACACCATAAATCCTGTTCCGGGGTTCCCCTCACGATCATTCGAAAGAAGGGGGTATAAGTACGAAGATAAAGCCTGGAGAAGGGCAGACGATCCGGAATGGGACTGGAAATCAACCACCAGCAGCGATGAAGCCATAGGGCATATATTTGCCTTCGGTGTGATTGCCGAGCTGGTCGATGAAAAGGATCTTCGCGACAAGGCTGTTATGCTCATAGATACTTTAATGTCGCATGTGGTCAGGAACGATTTTTACCTGACCGACTGGAACGGAGAACCCACTTTATGGGGGAAATGGAATCCCGGTTATGTGAATGGACTTCCTGTCATGGTTGGCGACCGGAAACTCAACTCATCAAATATAATTGCAATGCTGCAGACAGCTTATCATTTTACGGGAAAAGAAAAATATAAAGATGCAGCATTTTATCTGATGAACGAACACGGATACCTTGAAAACCTGATGCGGCCAATAAGAGAAATAGGCCCGGCTCCCAAAGACTCGGATGATTGGAGCAAAATGCTGTCGGATGCCTGGAACCACTCGGACGATGAGATGTACTTTTGCGGCTATTGGGGCTTGTTTCGGTATGCTTTTAACGACACTCTGAAAGCAAAGTATCAGGAGGCAATTATTGATCACTGGGAAGAAGAAAAACCTGAAAAAGAAGGACTTTGGAATATATTGACCGCAATTACCGGAGTAAGGGATATCAATCTGGATGAAGCAATATGGTATTTGCAGGAATATCCTCTTGATTTGATAAACTGGACGGTAAATAACGGGCACAGGAAAGATATAGAACCTTTTGAACCAAACTTCAGAGATCAGACCATAAAAGAGGCACTTCCTCCCGACGAACTGCGGATCGCGAGGCATAATGCAAACCGTTTCGTTCTGGACGGAAGCGGTGCCGGAACATCAGAATACAGTGCAGGGGATATCTGGTTGTTACCCTATTGGGCAGGTCGCTATTTGGGTTTAATAAGTGAACCAGGGAAATAATGCAATGTAATTATATAGTTTATGAAAAATCAAACGGGACAATCCATTTATAGAAGCTTCCTGATCTGCTTTTTGATCGTGGAATTTGCTCTTGGTTTAGCTATGGGAAATTCAGTAATTGCACAATCTGTTAATCCTGCCGATTATGTAAATCCGTTTATCGGAACAGATTTTTTCGGACATACTTTCCCCGGTACAACCCTGCCTTATGCAATGGTTCAGTTAAGCCCGGATCTACATACACAGGGATGGACTTTTGCTTCCGGATATGCTTATTCTGGAAGTTCTGTAATGGGATTCAGCCATCTGCACTGGAGTGGTGTGGGAATGGTCAGCGGTGGTGAAATTTTACTTATGCCTGCTGCGGGTGGAAAGCTTCAGGTAGTTCCAGGTTCACTGGATGATCCGGATAGTGGATATCGTTCAAGGTTTGACCAT
>DCVC01000171.1:3074-9237 GCA_002328625.1 Bacteroidales bacterium UBA2198 | reverse complement strand
CATAACTACAGTAGCAGGAAACATGGTCCTTATATTGCAGTTAATTGTGGGGCCATACCAGAAGGAACTATTGATTCTGAATTATTCGGACATGAGAAAGGATCTTTCACCGGTGCTACTGAGAGCAGAAAAGGTTATTTCGAAGTTGCTGATGGAGGAACTATTTTCCTTGATGAGGTTGCAGAGCTGCCTCTTTCAACACAAGTAAGGCTGCTCAGGGTTCTCGAAACCGGAGAATTCATAAGAGTTGGCTCATCAAAAGTCCAGAAAACCAATGTAAGGGTTATTGCAGCAAGTAATGTGGATGTCACAAAAGCCATCGAGCATGACAGATTCCGGGAAGATCTTTTTTACAGGCTTAATACTGTTCCAATAAAAATCCCTCCTCTTAAGGAAAGAGGAGATGATATTTTTCTTCTTTTCAGAAAATTTGCAGTTGATTTTGCGGAGAAATACAGGATGCCAGCCATCAGATTAAGCAATGAAGCAAAGAATGTTTTATTGAATTACAGCTGGCCCGGGAATGTCAGACAACTGAAAAATATAACAGAGCAGATATCAATAATAGAAAGTGAGAGAGAAATCAGTGCCGAAACACTTCATGCTTATCTTCCTGATTATACAGGGATAAAACTTCCGGCACTTATCAATAAGCAGGATGAGAAATCTTTTTCCTCCGAAAGGGAAATATTATACAAGATACTTTTCGATATGAAAAGTGACATGAATGATCTGAAGAAACTGGTACTTGACCTGATTCAGAGAGGCGAACTGGATATAGATTTTCATGACACCAATTCAAGTGTGATCAATAATCTTTTCAGGGAAGCGCACGGAGAAAAGCAGGTAGCAAAAGGTTCCGAAACACCTGCAGGCGAATTTGCACAGCGTCATGGAAGAAGCGACATACAGGATACTGAAGAAATAATTGAAGAATCGCTCTCGCTTACGGGCAAAGAAATTGAAATGATCAAGAAAGCACTTGAAAAGTATAATGGGAAAAGAAAACTGGCCGCACAGGAGCTTGGTATTTCTGAACGTACACTTTACAGAAAGATCAAAGAATATGAAATTGAATTATAGCAGAATGACATATTACCCGGGAAAGAGCTTTCTTATTATTTTGTTGGCATTTTTTGTAATTGTATTGCAAAACTGTAAGATAAGTTATTCGTTTTCAGGAGCAAGCATCTCACCGGAGGTGAAAACAATAAGTATCCAGTATTTCCAGAACAGGGCCAGCCTGGTTCAGCCCGGGTTAAGTCAGACTCTTACGGACGCCCTTATTGACAAATGCAAGGCCCAGACTAATCTTAGTCTCATAAATGGTGTGGGAGATGTTAATTTCGAAGGAGAGATTTCGGACTATAATACCCGTCCGTTAACAGTAGGTGCTGATGCAAGAGCTGCCATGAACAGATTTACGATCTCGGTAAAAGTTAAATTCACCAATGTTATTGATCCTGACCTTAGCTACGAACAAACCTTTTCAAGATACGAGGATTATGACAGCGTATTTGACCTGAGCCGGGTTGAAAAGGAGCTTTCCGATAAAATTATTGTTCTGATAGTTGAAGATATCTTTAACAGAGCCTTTGTAAACTGGTAGAGAGCCATGAACAAATTAGACTTTCTAAGGATGATGGAATCCGGTACCCAAATTGACCGGCAGATGATAGGCGAGCTGAATGACCTGATAAGCATCTTTCCCTATTTTCAGAGTGCTCATATGTTGTTGTTGAAAGCCCTCCGGGATTCATCGGATGTCAGATTCGAAAACCAGCTGAGAAATTCTGCAATTCATGTTGGTGACAGGGAGATCCTGTACTATTTTCTGAAGAACGAAGCTCTGGAAGAAGGGATCAGTCAGGACATTAGTGAAGTTAAGGTCATTTCTTTACCCCGTGAAGTTGACAGTCAGCAAACTGTAATAGAAACCGGCAAAAACAGCGAGGAGATTATTAGTGAGATTGAAAAAAGCTCGGGTGAAAAAGATTCTGAGGATCAGTACAGAACCGGAGAAGATAATTTTTGCCGGTCAATCCTGATCTCAACCGAACTTGATGATGAGGAATATGAGCATTCCATATTTGTGATTAACGAGGAATCGCCACCTCCGGAAGAAAAAATATTCTTTATGGACCCGGGATTTTCAATTCCGGAGGAGTCCGATCTTCTTGAACTTGACGTTGATAATTATGCTTCAAAAAAGCTGGTTGAAGTAGTTGAAGTTCAGCCTCATGAAGAGGTAAACGAAAAAGAGTCACGGAAACAACTTCAGGCAGACCTAATTGAAAAGTTCATAACCGCCAATCCACGCATCGAACCTCAAAAGGAAAAATCTGATCAGCCCTTTGAAGATATTTCAAAACCTTTTGTTGAAGAAAGGGAAAGTTTCATAACAGAAACACTTGCAAGGATATATATCAATCAGGGATATTATTCGAAGGCAATGGACATTTATGAGAAATTAAGTTTGAAATTTCCGGAAAAAAGCAGTTACTTTGCAACTCAAATAGAAAGGGTTAAAGAATTAATTAAACAGTGTTAAGATGGGAATATATATTTTAGTGTCGGTTTTAGTTATAATAGCATGTTTTCTCCAGATACTTATTGTTCTTGTTCAGAATTCGAAGGGCGGAGGTCTTGCAGCAAATTTCACATCCGCCGGCCAATCAATGGGGATAAGAAAAACGGCCGATTTCCTTGAGAAGTCTACCTGGACCCTTGCAGCATCAATATTGATCCTGAGTGTTGTGGCAACAGCTACCATTCCAAGGGCAAGCGGGTCAGAACGTTCGAGAATTCAGAACCAGATCCAGAATGCAGTTGACCCCAGTGCAATACCAACACTGCCAACTGCTGTTCCACCATCTTCCAACCCAAATCCAACAGAAGGGCAACAACCCGAAAATTAGTATACTTCATAAAAAGGAATCAGAATAAGTGTCAGTTTGTCACATACTGACACTTTTTTGTTTCTAATCACAACAAGCTATTTTACAGTTACTTACAATTAAATTGGCATTTTTTATGTGAGAATTGTGACAAATTACAGGTCAAAAAATATGATCAGAAATCCCAAAATGACATATAACAGGCTTTGGCACAAATTATGCTAAGTGAGGAGGTCAGAAAACGATGTCTAACTTTAAAACTAAATAAAAATGGGACAATTAAAAGGTAAAGTATTGGCCGGGAAGGTTCTTGTGAAACCTCATGAAGCTGAAGCAAAAACGGCAAGCGGAATAATAATTCCGGATTCTGCAAAGGAAAAACCTCGCCAGGGGAAAGTGGTTCTTGTTGGTGCTGCTAAAAAAGACGAAGAAATGGAAGTCAAGAAGGGCGATGAAGTCCTTTATGGTAAATATTCTGGTCAGGAGCTAACCATTGACGGAGAGGACTATCTTCTGATTTCACAGTCAGATATTCTTTTTATAGTATAATTCAAAAACCAATAAATTATAAATAATATGGCAAAAGAGATTAAGTACAATATTGATGCACGTGCTCAGCTTAAAGAAGGAATTGATAAGCTGGCTGATGCAGTTAAGGTAACCCTTGGACCCAAAGGTCGTAATGTGGTTCTTGAAAAGAAATTCGGAGCGCCTCAAATTACAAAGGATGGAGTAACAGTTGCAAAGGATATAGAATTATCCGATCCTTACCTGAACATGGGTGCACAGATGGTTAAAGAAGTGGCATCAAAAACCGGAGATATTGCAGGTGATGGAACAACCACAGCTACTGTGCTTGCCCAGTCAATCATAAATGTTGGCCTCAAGAACATTACAGCAGGTGCAAATCCGATGGATGTTAAAAGGGGTATTGACAAGGCTGTTGAAAAGGTGATCAAACATCTTGCTTCACAGGCTAAAGTGATCGGTGATGATCTTAAGAAAATAGAACAGGTCGCAAGAATCTCAGCCAACGATGATGAGGAGATTGGCAAGCTAATAGCTGAAGCTATGGGGAAAGTTCATAAAGAAGGCGTTATAACTGTTGAGGAATCAAAAGGCACCACTACTTCTGTAGAAGTTGTTGAGGGTATGCAGTTTGACCGTGGTTATATATCGGCTTATTTTGTGACAAATGCTGAAAAAATGGAAGCTGATCTGGAGAATCCTTACATCCTTATATACGATAAGAAGGTTTCCACAATGAAAGACATGCTTCCTATCCTGGAAACTACCGCCCAGACAGGCCGTCCTCTTCTTATTATATCTGAAGATGTTGAGGGTGAGGCCCTTGCAACACTCGTTGTCAACCGTCTGCGTGGATCGCTTAAGGTATGCGCCGTCAAAGCTCCGGGTTTTGGCGACAGGAGAAAAGAAATGCTTGAAGATATTGCCATCCTGACCGGTGGAACAGTCATTTCAGAAGAAAAAGGACTAAAACTTGAGCATACAACACTTGATATGCTTGGCACATCCGAAAAAGTTACAGTAAATAAGGAAAATACCACTATAGTTAACGGATATGGCGATAAGGAAATGATTAAAGCACGTATCGGCCAGATAAAGCAGCAGATTACTACGACAACTTCCGATTATGACAAGGAAAAGCTTCAGGAACGTCTTGCCAAATTATCAGGTGGCGTTGCCGTCCTTTATATAGGTGCTGCTTCGGAAGTTGAAATGAAGAATAAGAAAGACCGTGTTGATGATTCTCTTCATGCAACGCGTGCGGCAATAGAAGAAGGTATTGTTCCGGGCGGCGGTGTTGCATACATAAGGGCAATTGCTGCTATTGAGAACCTTAAAGGTGATAACGAGGATCAGACAACAGGGATCGAGATCATTAAACGTGCCATTGAGGAACCTTTGCGTCAGATAGCAATCAATGCGGGCAGAGAAGGAGCAGTTGTTGCACAGACCGTAAAATCGGGTAAAGGTGACTATGGATACAATGCACAAACCGATAATTTTGAAAAACTCTATCAATCGGGAGTTATTGATCCCGTAAAAGTTGTCCGTGTTGCTCTTGAGAATGCTGCATCGGTTGCAGGTATGTTCCTGACAACTGAAGCTGTTGTTGTTGAAGAGAAAGAGGAAAAACCGGCAATGCCGCCACAGGGAATGGGCGGAGGCATGCCTCCTTATTAGCATATACGTTTGAATATTTGGCATATTGTTGCAGGGCCGGGTCCAATACCCGGCCCTGCATGTTTATTATTTTATATATTTGCAGCTGATTTTTTGATGTCCCGGTAAATGGAAAACATCCGTAATTTCTGTATCATTGCACATATTGACCACGGTAAAAGCACCCTGGCCGACAGATTACTTGAGAAAACCAATACAATACCGGAAAGGGAATTCCAGGACCAGGTTCTCGATGATATGGATCTTGAGCGTGAGAGGGGAATCACAATCAAGAGCCATGCCATACAAATGGAATATTTTCATGAAGGCAGAAAATTCATCTTAAACCTTATTGATACACCTGGGCATGTCGATTTTTCTTATGAAGTCTCACGGTCAATTGTGGCTTGCGAGGGTGCAATCCTGGTAATAGATGCAACACAGGGAATTCAGGCACAGACAATTTCAAACCTTTACATGGCAATTGAACATAACCTGGAAATAATACCTGTGCTTAACAAAATGGACATGGCAAGCGCTATGCCAGAGGAAGTCAAGGATCAAATAGTTGATCTTGTCGGTTGCCGCATGGAAGACATTATCGAAGCCAGTGCCAGAACAGGAATGGGGGTAGAAAGGATATTGAATGATATTGTAACCCGGATCCCACAACCTGAAGGTAATCCTGATGCTCCACTTCAGGCTCTGATATTTGATTCAATTTTCAATTCCTTCAGGGGGATAATAGCTTATTTTAAAATAGTCAATGGCACATTACAAAAAGGGGACAGGGTCAAATTTGTAAGTACCGGTCATGAATACAACGCTGAGGAAATAGGAGTACTCAAATTAAAGCAGGATCCACGCGATATTATCAGAGCCGGGGATGTCGGTTATATAATTTCAGGGATCAAGGACTCATCAGAAGTGAAAGTGGGGGATACCATAACCCATGTCAGGAATCCCTGTGAAAAAGCCATTTCAGGATTTGAAGATGTAAAACCAATGGTTTTTGCAGGTCTCTATCCTGTTGATGCTGATGAGTATGAGGATTTACGTGTCTCGATAGAAAAGCTACG
>DCVC01000171.1:0-2912 GCA_002328625.1 Bacteroidales bacterium UBA2198 | reverse complement strand
CAGGTTATAACCCTCTCGGATTATGTCGGCCCGATAATGAAGTTGTGCATAGATAAAAGGGGGACCTTAAAAAGCCAGATTTACCTTACACGCGACAGGGTTGAACTTACATTTGAAATGCCTCTGTCAGAGATCGTTTTTGATTTTTATGATAAATTAAAAAGCATCTCCAAGGGCTACGCTTCATTCGATTATTATTACATCGCGTATCAGAAAGCTGATCTTGTCAGACTTGATATCCTATTGAACGGTGAAATGGTTGATGCATTGTCAACTCTTATTCACAGAGGTAATGCATATGATTTTGGAAGAAAAATATGCATCAAACTTAAAGAATTGATTCCGCGCCAGCAGTTTGACATTGCTATTCAGGCTGCCATCGGAGCCAAAATAATTGCTAGAGAAACCGTTAAAGCTGTCAGAAAGGATGTTACTGCGAAATGCTATGGGGGTGACATTACCCGTAAAAGAAAACTTCTTGAAAAACAGAAAAAAGGCAAGAAACGTATGAGGCAGATAGGAAGTGTTGAAGTTCCCCAGCAGGCTTTTCTTGCAGTTTTGAAACTGGACTAAAATATCAGAAAACTATTAAAAAATCAAGTATCGGAAAAAGATGCCCTTCTTGGATTATTACCCTGAACGAATTAAAGAAGTCAGGATTTTTTCAGCAAATGAGCTTGTAACCTTTCCCGTGTATGTTAAGTATTTTGACGGAGGTATCTTTCTTAAGGTATTTTCTTAACCTCGTAATATAAACATCCATACTTCTGGCATTGAAATAATTGTCATCGATCCAGATTGTCCTCAGAGCGTAGTTTCTCTCAAGTATCTGATTCCTGTGTCTGCATAAAAGCTCAAGCAATTCTGATTCCTTTGTTGTAAGTTTTGTTGACTGTCCTTTGAACATAAGCAACTGGTTCTGGGGATCAAAAGAATAGGCTCCCAGAACATAATTATCTTCTTTGACCGAAATAGGTTTATTGGCTGTTCTTCTCAGAATAGCTTCTATTCTGTAAATAAGCTCTTCCATTGAAAATGGTTTTGTGATATAATCATCGGCACCGGTCTTAAATCCTTCAATGACATCTTCTTTCTGATTTTTTGCAGTAAGAAAGATAATGGGAACAGATTGCTGAACGGCACGGATCTCTTTTGCAAGAACAAGCCCGTCCATTTCCGGCATCATTATATCCAGTATACATAAGTCATATGAGCTGGCTGATATGCCTTCGAGTGCCGAGCGGCCATTAACAAACAATGTTACTTTGTAATTTTTTGCCGCCAGATAACTTTTCAATAAAACACCAAGATTGCTGTCGTCTTCTGCAAGGAGGATTCTTTTATTCATTTCATTCTGTTTTGTGGAATAAATAAAGTAAATTTTGTTCCTTTATTGAGCTGGCTTTCTGCTCTGATTGTACCGTTATGTTCTTCAACGATCTTTTTAACATAACTCAGTCCAAGACCAAATCCTTTGACATTATGAATATTCCCTGAGTGGACCCTGTAAAATTTATCAAATATTCTTTTCATGTTTTCCTTGCTTATACCAATACCATTATCTTCAACGGAGACAAGAATACCTTTCTTGCTATTTCGTGTGGCAACAGTAAGCGCAGGTGTTTGAACGGTATATTTGATAGCGTTGTCGATGAGATTTGAAATTGCATTAAGGAAATGTATCTCATCAGCCAATGCAATAGAATCAGCTGCCTGATAATCCTTTTTTATTGATCCGTTACGGTTCTCAATCTGTAATGTGAAATTCTCAACAGCTTTATCTATTACGTTATGGACATCCATTTCGGTTAAATTGAACTTTGTTCTCATTTTCTCGAATATTGCCATCTGAAGGACTTTTTCCACCTGGAATTTCAGCCTCATGCTCTCGTCTGAAATTACCTTTGCCAGATTATCAATGTTCTTGTGTTTTTTCGTTATCGTTTTATCGGCCAGCATTTGTGAAGCCAGAGAGATAGTTGAAATAGGTGTTTTGAGTTCGTGTGTCATATTATTAATGAAATCACTCCTTATCTCTGATATCTTTTTTTGCCTGAAAATCACGATAAATGTACCTGTTGCTAGTATAAGCAACAAAAGTGTGAAGAGAAGGGACAATATTCCAAGACTTCCTGTTTTTTCAAATTTATATTGGTTTTCCTGCAGGCAATAGAGAACAATCTGACTCTGACTTGGTATAGGATCGTTTGGGAAAAGCTGAATGATGAATTTATTAGTTCCCAGCTTATCAGTAAAGCCGGGTGTTTTCCAGATGGTACCATAACGGCCCGAACGAATGGAAAACTCAAAATTGAGATAGATGCCCACTGTGTTCAAAGCATTTCTGAGTTGTTTGTGAAGCTTGTCAGGTTCAATTCTTTCTGTAATATCTGGTGGGGCGCGAAGTATTTTCTCCATAATGTTCTCAAGGAAGACTATTTTATTGCTGACTCTTCCTGATAGTCCTGCAACTATTGTCTGGGCAGATGGTTCAGGAATTTCTTCTTCGGGGAATGGGTAATTGCTTTCGGCAGAAATATATATCTTCTGCCCTGCATTGGTAATAATAAAGAGCTTTCCGGAATCGAGCAGGCCATACTTCTCCAGAAGCTCTGAATTAGGCTGATATCCCTGAAGTTTTCTTGCTAGTGGTGAATTGGCGGGGACAATAGCTGTCACCGAATCGGCTGATGAAGGATTTATCTCTTCCACAATCCTGGCAATCAATTCCTGCTCCTCAAGTTCAAGGACAACTGATTCAAGTGCTCTGTTTGCGTTATAGCGGAATTGCTGATCGGTAATTGTAATAGCATTTCTTATCCAGTATAACTGAATCAGGATCAATCCTGAAATTACCAGGAAAAAAAATATTGCGAGTAAGACTATTGTTTTCCTTTTCATACAGTTACAAA
>DCVC01000157.1:1648-14199 GCA_002328625.1 Bacteroidales bacterium UBA2198 | reverse complement strand
ATGGCGGAATTGGCCACCCCTGCGATCTGGCTCCTCGCGGTCACGACATAACATGTCGTGACTGATCGCTCGGCCCTGCCATCCGGGCTGTCAAAACTCATGCGAAAATAAACAAAAAGTTGCTACATTTAGTCAATTAAACCTGCGATATGAAAATCTTTAAGAAAATCGTGCCGTTACTGGCAGCAGCTTTACTCATAGCATACTCATCAAGCGCTCAGAAACAGACCTATCAATCTCTTGAGGAGGCTCTCACATCAGCAGGTAAGCTGAGAAGCGAAGGAGGCCCGTCGAACATAACATGGATTGAGGGGGGAGAAAAGTATTCATTTACCCGCACAAACGGCATCTTCCAGGAATTATGGACCAAATCGATGAAAGATCTTAAAGAGGAGAGAGTTTTTACAACAGAGAACCTTAGATTCCCCGGCACGGAAACACAGTTCACCTATGCATCTTTTCAATGGGCCAATAATTTCAAAAACCTGCTCTTTCAGACCAACTTTAAAAGAATATGGCGATATTCAGGCAATTCAGATTATTACCTTTATTCATTTGGTGACAGATCAATAAAACTTATTGTTGAACAGGCATTTACCGCCGAGGTTTCACCTGACGGCAAAAAAGTAGGATATGGGAAAGATGGGGATCTCTACCAGCTGCTCCTTGAGACCGGCGAGGTGATAAGGCTGACTGATGATGCTCACGGACAGGTTTATAACGGCAGATTCGGATGGGCCCAGGAGGAGGAATTCGGCCTGGTTCAGGGTTGGAAGTGGTCACACGACAGCAGATTCATTGCTTACTGGCAGTCTGACGAATCAGATGTTCCGATCTACCGCCTTACAGATTTTTCAGGGCATCATCCCCAATATATGGAGGTGCCCTATCCCAAGGTGGGGGACAATCCGCCTGTAGTCAGAATTGGCATTTCAGATACTCAGACTGCAAAACGAAGATGGATTGACATTGACCTTGAGGGTGGTTATATACCAAGAATCTACTGGACATCAAAACCGAACACTCTTGCAGTTCTGTGGATGAACAGGGTACAGAACCATATGAAGATATGGTTCGTGGATGTGACTATAGGCGATAAGAAAGTTATCCTTGAAGAGAAGACTGATACATGGATAGAAATTTTCGATTTTTTTTCAGGAGTGCAGGATCTTACTTATTTCCCTGATAACATTGATCAGTTTTTCTGGATATCGGAACGTGATGGATGGGCTCATATCTACAGGTATGACTATGAAGGCAGAATGATCAACCAGGTAACAAAAGGTCTGTGGGAGGTTAAAAGCATCAAAGCCATAGATACTGATAAAGCTCAGTTGCTATATGTTTCAACTGAGGTTTCTCCTCTTGAGCAGAATCTTTTTTTAACTGATTTCAAGGGCAGAAAAAAAAGCAGAATAACCACTGCTTCAGGTCATCACTCTGTTAATGTATCGAAAAATTGTAAATATTATATTGATTCATGGTCCGACATTAATACTCCTACATTATCATATCTGATGAATATTAAAGGAAAAAAACTGGAACAGCTGGTAAACAATGGTGATGTGCTCAAATATCTTGATAATCATTTTTATGCACCCAGAGAACTCTTCAGCTTTGTCACAACTGACGGCCAAAGGCTTGACGGGTACTTAACTAAACCCATGAATTTTGATCCATTAAAGAAATATCCGATTTTGCTTGATATCTATGGAGCACCAGGATCTCAGGGTGTTTATAACAGCTTCGGCACCAATGGATGGCACCAGTGGCTGGCCCAGCAGGGTTATGTTGTTGCATCAGTCAATAACAGGGGCAACGGGGGATATGGTTACACATTTGAAAAGGCTGTTTATCGCAGGCTTGGGAAAATCGAATCGTACGATTTTGCCGAAACAGCAAAATACCTGGCTTCAATGTCATGGTTGGACGGTGATAAAATAGCGATCAGGGGACACAGCTATGGAGGTTTCACAAGCAGTTACACAATGCTTACCCATCCCGGGGTCTTCAGGGCATCAGTAACAGCAGCACCTGTAACCGATCATCTTTACTATGACTGTATCTATACTGAGAGATATATGGGGCTTATGGATGATAACAGGGAGGGATACCGCCAGAGTGCGGTTATTACACATGCTTCAAATCTTGACGGATACCTTCTGCTGGCTCATTCACTGCTTGATGATAATGTTCATCCCCAGCATACTTTCCAGCTGGTGAATGCACTGAATATGGCCGGGAAAAACTATGACCTTAAAATTTTCCCTCCCGGAGCTCATGGCATATATACAAATACAACCACTTATTTGCTTTTAATGCATCAGTATACCGACTTCCTGGAGAGTTATCTTAAATAGATGCGGGTTTCAAAGTGAAGGTTCTGGATATTATCTTTTCTCTTCCAGCTTCAGCAGCTCCACCTTCCTGAATTCTACAGGATGACTTTCAGCCTGCAAGCTGATATAACCTTCCCTGATTAATGTACCATCAGGTACAGGGTATCCTTCATGGGCTCCCCCGACCTGGGGTTTGTAATAGGTAAGAACAGTATCTCGTTCAATTATATGGTGTATCACACTGTCGCCAAGAACAACAAATTCAGCTGTTACCCACACATCACCATGATAGGTCTTTGAACCGGAATTTGTGCAATGCTGTGTTACAAGTCTGCCATCCATAACAATATGTGTCCCGGGAGTGCATACATTAAGGGTAGGACGTTCATCAACACCGTTTCCTCCAAGAAACTGGGCTTCGATCGAAACTGGAAAATCCTGGTCAAGCAGCATAGATGCTGCCGACTGGGAATGGAGCATAACACCGCTGTTGCGAAATGCCCACGCCGGACCTCCGGGGACCTGTTCCCCAACAAACCGGTATTCTATCCTGAGTTTATAATGTGAAAATGGTTCACTGTAGAAGATATGGCCAAATTCATTATTGAACTTCTCAAATCCTTCAAAACGGACTTTCATGACACCGTCTTCAACCCTGAAAATATTTTTATAGTTGTCATTCAGTTCATAACCCTTGATCTTAATGTCCCAGCCTTCAAGATCCTTTCCGTTAAAAAGCCGNNGGATTCACGGAGATTATACTTAATAGTTACAACACACCGCGTATAACACAAAATGCATTATACATCAGAAAGCCGTTGCGCCGTTGCACCTTTGTACCTTTGTGCCTTTTAACACCATTTCCCTTATAACCCTTGCAATACTCTTAGCATCAAACCCGCATTCACTTATCAGCTCATCCTGTGTGCCATGTTCGACAAAATAATCGGGAATACCAAGTCGCCGGACCTCAGCCTGGTAACTGTTATCACACATAAACTCAATGACTGCACTTCCGAATCCTCCCCTGAGCACCCCGTCCTCAACAGTAATAATTTTATGAAATCTTTTAAATACCGAGTGAAGCACTTCAGTATCTATAGGTGCTACGAAGCGCATATCATAATGCTCAACTGAAATTCCTTCAACCATAAGGTTTCTTGTCGCCTCAACCACGAAATTGCCCGGGTGGCCGATGCTTAAAACTGCAATATCATATCCCTGACTTATCTGACGTGCTTTCCCGGGTTCGATCTCGCTGAACTTCCTTTGCCAGTCGCTTATCACACCATGTCCTTTTGGATAACGGATCGAGAATGGAGATTTGATCTTATCAAGCTGGGCAGTGTACATGAGGTTCCTTAGTTCAACCTCATTCATGGGAGCCGAAACGATCATATTTGGGATAGAGCGCATGAAAGCCAGGTCAAAAAATCCATGGTGAGTGGCTCCGTCAGCACCAACAAGTCCTCCGCGGTCAAGGCAAAAGACCACATGCAGATTCTGTATTGCAACATCATGAATAACCTGGTCGTATGCACGCTGGATGAATGATGAGTATATGTTGCAGTACGGGATCATCCCCTGTGTTGCAAGTCCTGCTGAAAAAGTAACCGCATGCTGTTCGGCAATTCCCACATCAAAAGTTCTTTCAGGTATCTCCTTCATCATTATGCATAAGGAGCTGCCTGTCGGCATTGCGGGAGTAATACCTGTGATTTTTTCATTCATTCTGGCAAGTTCCAGTATCGTCTCTCCAAAAACCTCCTGGTATGTTGGCGGAATGTTTATGTCCTGGGTGTTCAGTATTTCACCTGTTTCCTTGTTGAAAACGCCTGGAGCATGGAATATGGTCTGATTTTCTTCGGCCCGTTTAAATCCCTTTCCCTTTACGGTAAGGCAATGGAGAAGTTTTGGGCCCGGAATTCTTTTAAGATCCTCAAGTACATCTGTAAGATGAAGAATATCGTGCCCGTCAATAGGACCGAAGTACCTGAAATTCATTCCTTCGAAAAGATTGCTCCTGTCAAGGATGGTACTTTTAAACCCGGCTTCAAGCTGTTTGGCAAGAGACCGCGCATTTGGCCCTATTCTGCCAAATCTGCCTAAAGCATTCCATACTTTATCCCTGAACCTGTTATACGTCCTGCTTGTGGATATGTCGAGAAGATATTCCTTCAGCGCTCCGACATTAGGGTCAATAGCTATGTTATTATCATTCAGGATCACAATGATATCGGATTTTGCTATACCTGCATTGTTAAGGCCTTCAAATGCCTGACCCGCTGTCATGGCACCATCACCGATTACTGCAACGACATGCCGTTTTTCTCCTTTACGTCTGGCCGCTACAGCCATACCCAGAGCTGCAGAAATGGATGTTGACGAATGCCCTGTTCCAAAAGCATCGTATTCACTCTCAGTCATTTTTGGAAAGCCGCTGATACCCTTGTATTTCCTGTTTGTTGAGAATATATCTCTTCTTCCTGTCAGTATCTTATGCCCGTATGCCTGGTGACCAACGTCCCATATGATTTTATCATAGGGGGTGTTAAAGACATAGTGAAGAGCAACTGTCAGTTCAACAACACCGAGACTTGCACCGAAATGCCCGGGATTATTGCTGACAACATCGATAATGAACTGGCGGAGCTCGGCACTTACCTTTATCAGGTCGGATGGATCAAGCTTTCGGAGATCTTCAGGTGAAGATATTCTAAAAAGTAAACTCTCCTCGGTATTCATTTAAAAACAAGGATATTTAATGATGCAAATATAACAATTATTATTCCCTTAAGTTTACTGAAGCATCATTGGTATTTTCTTATTTTTGTTATGTTATTCTTACGGATATGAACAAATATTTTATTCTCATAACGGCATTCGTCATACTGGTATCCGTGTCTTTTTCATGTGTTCCGGGTGGTAAGCACCGGACTCTGCAGAATACCAGCTGGCAGAATATGATGGAAAGAGATGATTTCAAGACTGAGAACATTGCTCTATTGATGTTAAACAGGGAACTTGAGGCAAAGCTTGCTACTCTTGAGAAGGTGTCGGGATCGGTCAGACAGGAACTGGCAGCTGCACAGGCAGAACGTGACAGAGCCGAAGAAGAGCTTAATGTCATTTCAGGAAGATATAATGATCTTCAGAGCGCTCAGGAAGAACTGATCCGGGGCAATGTAAGCGAGACCAGGAAACTGCTTGCCGAACTGCAGGCAGCAGAAGAGAAATTAAGGCAGAAGGAGGATATTCTTCGTCAGCTTGAGCAGTCGCTTGATCTGAAAAAGACCGACCTTGATGAATTGAATTACGAGCTGGAAAGGAGGAATGCCAGGATGGCTGAGCTTGAAAAGATCCTGGATGCCCAGAAAAAGATAGCTGAAGACCTTAAAAGAAAAGTATCGGATGCTCTTCTCGGATTTGAGAATAACGGACTGACAGTTACGATGAGGAATGGTAAGGTTTATGTGTCGCTTGATGAAAAACTGCTGTTTAAAACAGCCAGCTGGGAGATCGATGCAAACGGAAGGAATGCTTTAAAGAAACTTGCCGGTGTTCTTGAGAGAAACACGGATATACAGGTTACAATTGAAGGGCACACCGATAACGTTCCATACAGGTCTGGAAGCGGTCAGTTAAGGGACAACTGGGACCTGAGTGTCAAAAGAGCCACAACTGTTGTCAGGGTGCTTCTTGAGGGTTCAAGAATTGATCCGAAAAGGCTGACAGCATCCGGCAGGAGCGAATACCTTCCCGTCGACTCCGGCAATACCCAGGATGCAAGGCAGAAAAACAGGAGAACGGAAATTGTTCTTACACCTGACCTCACTGAGTTATACCGTCTGATAGATAAATACTAAAAGCTCTCTTCCGAAAACTCCTGCATCCTGACCTTCATGTTTTGCAGTGCCTGCAGAAGATTATCTTCGGGTTTGAGGAAATCCTGGTCCTGCCAGAAAACATGGTCATAATTTGTAATGGTTTTTGAAAAGACAGAATGTATCGGAGCCAGTTCTTCACGTTCGAACCGGGTTACATTTTTGAGATTAATTCCAGTGATCGCTAGTTCGAAAAACACATTAAACTGAGTGTTGAATAACTTTCTCTTTTGCCTGGAGTTAAAAACCAGGTCACCTCTCACATGACTTAGGAAATACCTGTTATTCACTTTTCTGTAACTTACAGAATATTTTACTGAAACGGGCCATGTATTAAAATCACGGGAGGCGCTGGAGATAAATGACTCTTTAATCTTACCCATGTAGGAGGGATTTATTTCAAATTCAGCTCTGAGAATGGCATAATCGGCAGTATTAACAAATAGTGTTCCTTTGAACAAAGGTTCATCAACTTCCTCTTTCTGAAAAAACTCAATCACATAAGCAGATTCCTCATTGAAAGTAACTATATCAGTAATGCGGTAACTGTAATCAGGCATGCTTGGCCTGTTGATGAAATCAAAGAGATTCCTTACCCCGTCCAGTTGGAGGCTTGTACTTAAACCTGCTTTAAGCCTTACAGCAAGCGTATCGGACCTGGTTGTGTTCTCAATCTTTCTGCTTTTATAGATTTTTATCTGATCGTTTTGCAGGGAACCTGAATAGGGACTCTTGAATATCTGCAGGATCGCCTCGGAATATGTCTGCAGGTCGTTTTTTCTTAAAATTCCTTCCCTGTAAAATCCTGTCAGGTAAGCCGGAGTATTGGCGTAATTATTTGATATTGAAGCCAATGTTTTATAAATGACTTCCTGCGGTATCTGATTCCTGATTATTATCTCGGGAATGGAAATGAATTCTCTCCTCATTGCAATGGTGAAGTTGTTACCAAGTGATTGCCTGACAGGAATTTCCCTGCTGAAAAATCCCAGGTATGAAACATAAAGGGTGTCGTCAATGTAATCAGGTGTTACATTCAGTCTGAATTCTCCGTTACTGTTTGATACTGTTCCCCTTCCTCTGTTCTTCAGACCTATGGTTGCAAAAGGCAGGGGATCGCGCGATTCAGCATCGACAACAAGACCTGCTATGTGGCTCCCCTCCCTGAGTGACAATGTGTCTGACGGAGGTGATTCCGGTTTTTGCTGACGGGAAATGATTATATATTTGTCAATAACCGAATAGACGAGTGAATCGCTTTTGAGGATGCTGTCAAGAATTGTTTCCAGCCTCATGTTCCTGAAGATCATCTCGGTTCTTTTTTCAGGATTGATAAGGCGGCTGTCGTAAGTAAAATAATAGCCGGTTTCACGGGTGATAATACTAAGAGCACTACCTGTCTTAATTGTTCCTGCCCTGAATGTGAATGTTGAATCAAGAATACCTTTCTGTCCGTTCAACAAATTGGGAAATGTTGTCAGGAGTAACAATACAACGGCCCTGATATTTTTAAATATATAGCCATTGAAAAATGACATTTTTCAACCTGTTGGTTATTTCACTGCAAGATGGTAAACATTGCCATCTTTCGTATAACTGAGGTTAAAGCTAGCACAAATTAATCGTATTATTGTTTCCTGAGGCATATTATCGATAGGTGAAGTCCAGGGTTTTTCGAGAATTTCAGGATTGTCGGCAACAATTTCCATATTATATACTCTTTTAAGGTCCCTGAAAACAACATCCAGCTTTTGTCCGTCGTACACTAATAAACCCGTATTCCATGCCAGGTAATTCGGATCAATGTTCATCGATTTACCCGAGATTTGCGAATCCATTGTACCAATAAATCCCGGATCAAGTTCGATGTTGTTTGATCCGGAATTATTTGTGAGAACAACTTTTCCTGCTTTGACGAACACTTCAACTGCATAGTCGGCATTGTTAGTGATTACATTAAATGAAGTGCCGACAACTTTCACCCTGGCTTTTCCTGCATCTACGGTAAAAGGGTTCGATATATCCTGTTCGATTTCAAAAAAAGCTTCTCCTGAAAGGGATACGTTCCTGTTATGCCTGCCAAAATTCTCACGATAGCTTAACCGAGTATTGCGGTTCAGAAAGATATTACTGCCATCGGGAAGGGTGACCTGCAGGTTTTTCTGGTTGTCGGCAGTTGTGACAACTACTTTCCTGCTTAAGGTTCCTTTGCTGCCCAGATACATTAAAACAGATCCCACGCTTAATAAAACAAGTGCGGCTGCAGCTATTCTTACGAAGGTACTTCTCAGAATATTCCTCTGAACCGGAACTGATTTTGTAATTAACCCGTTATAATTGAGCCTTGAATAGAGTTTATCCCAGGCTTTGTCAACATTTATTTCCTTTTCGTTATCCATTTCTCTCAACTCTTTCCAGTAATTAATCGTATTATGGCTGTCCTCAGCCATGAATCGACTGAGCAGATCTGATTTCTCATTCTGTTCCCCTTCAAGGAGAGAAGCAAGCTCTTCCCACTCCTTATCATTATATTCATTTATATTTTTCATCACTTTCATTGTTCTGCCAGCGCTTTTCTGAATTCTTTAAGTGCCCTTCCCATATTGGCCTCTACAGTCTTGACTGACACTGACAATCTCTCCGCTATTTCGGAGTATTTCAATCCCTCGAATCTGCTCATGCAAAATATCCTGCCACAGCGTTCGGGAAGTTTTTCAAGTATTCTGGCCACTTTTGCCTGAAGTTCTTTGTGATGAAGTATATCACCGGGACTTTCAGGGCTTTCAGGGGACCGTTCAGCCATTCTATGAGCATAGCTATCAATAACCTTCAGGTGCTCTATATGATGCATGCAGCTGTTGTGAACGGCTCTGAAGAGGTAACCATTTAAAGAACTTTCGATGTATAGTTTTTCTTTGTTCTGCCAGAGTCTGAAAAACAGATCCTGTACTATCTCCTCCGCTGTATCATGATCTCTGATCAGTTTTTTTGCATATCTTACCAGGGATACATAGGAGGACCGGAAAAGTGATTCAAACTGTTTAACATCACCATGTCTGATCCTCCTTACTATTTCTGCGTCCCCGGTCATATATAATCTAAATGTTTTACTATTCCGGCTCCCTGTCGCTGAATTTCAATCTCCTGCTCAGACGTCGTATTGCTGATTCAATACTCTGATCAGGTTCAATGACATTATAATCACCCCAGTAATCAGGATCAGCAAATGCTCCTACTTTTTCAGAAAACACATCGGTATATTTTATCCTTTCTCTACCTGCAAATTTAATAACTTCCTGGTCGGTACGGTCGGTGATAGCTATTTCCGACATGGTTGTATAAAATGTGTTGAAGAGTTTTTTCTTCCAGTTGACCTTGAATTTCACTTCGGCTCTTGAGTAAGTGAATGATAATCTTCCATCCTGTTCACGATATCTGGCACGGTATGTGGCAACTTCAGGAGTAACTTCCATGCCAAGCGGTTTTTTCCTGATGAATATGGAGGAAACAGCTTCCTTGTCTGAAAGATTGAAGCCAAACTCAGCCTCGGTTAAGGCATATGTATCAACATCTATGTAAAGGCTGCCCATAAAGAGCGGCATATCAACTGACGGTTTCTGCTGAAATTCGATGATATAATGAGGTTTGTTGTCGATTTCAATCACACTTTTAACATAGTAATCATAATATTTCATTGCATCAAATGTCAGGATGTTTTCAGTGTTTTTAACTATATCGAGCTGCAAAACACTTATTGGTCCTCCCTGAAGTTTGAATAAAACTGTATCCATTCTCTGGACATCCGAACCCTTTCTTCCCTTGTAAATCCTGGCGCCATCGTAGCGCAGATCATTGTTGTATGGAGCCTTGAAGATCTCGACTACAGCTTCACCTATAGAAACATATGTCCTGTTCTTACGGATAGTTTCCCTGTAGAATGCTGTCATAAGGTTAGGTACATCAACGTAGTTCTTTCCGAACTGTCCGATAGCCTTCCTCACAATCTCCTCTGGGTTAAGTGGTCTTACAACAATCTCCTTAATAGGGATGGGAGCCAGATTCATAGTAATGACATTTTTGTTACCGTCACCCCTCATATCAGTTAAGGGTACCACCTTATTCCTGTATCCTAAAAAGGTGATCTCAAGATTTCTGTAGTCTTCACCATCCGGGATTTTAATAAGGAATTCCCCGTCGATATTTGTTACTGTTGCAATATTGGACTCTTTAACAGTAACAGAAGCAAAAATCAGTGGTAAACCATTATCTGCATCAACAACCTTCCCTCTGATCGTGATTATACCCTGCTGATCGTTTTTCTTTTTGTCAGTCTCTGTACCGGCAAGTGCAAGCTGAGTTGAAAAAGCCGACAGGACAAGCACTGAGATAAGTGAATAGATTCTAAAAGTTTTCATGGCATAAATGTATTAAGTTAACAAATTTTTTCTTCTTTTCCAACAGCTGTTTCATTTATTTTCATCTGTATGACCTCCGACATTATATTTTACCCTATTTTTTCCTGAAAATATTTTTTTACTTTACGTTCTTATTCATCCGGATTAACTTATGACAGGCAGATTTATCAAACCTGTAAATGCTCTTTCAGCCGGCCTGAAGTATATAAAAAGTATAATGACGGGTAAAGTTTTTGTGTCCGCGATGCCTGTCGCCTTATCAATCGAACTTACAAATAACTGCAATCTTCAATGTCCTGAATGCCCTTCGGGGTCAGGTTTGATGAAAAGGAGAAGGGGCTATATGGATAAGGAGCTTTTCAGCCGGATCATATCCGAGCTGAAGCCCTATCTTTTCAACCTGAACCTTTATTTCCAGGGGGAATCCATGCTGCATCCCCGGTTTTTCTCATTCCTTGCCAATAATCCGGATATCCCTGTAACACTCTCAACAAACGGACATTTTTTATCGGAGGAGAATTCAGAAAAGCTGGTACGATCAAACCTGTCAAAACTCGTGATTTCACTTGACGGACTGGATCAGGACACATATTCAAAGTACAGAAAAGAAGGGAATGTTGATACTGTCATAAAAGGAATAAGCAATGTGATTAATGCAAAGGAAAGATATGAATCGCACTTAAAGCCCGAATTACAATTTCTGGTACACAGGTATAACGAGCATCAAATAAGGGATATTAAACGTTTTGCGGGTAAACATAAATTAGTGTTGAATTTTAAATCGATGCAGATCTCTGACAAATCTCACATAGAATTCTGGCTGCCTTTGAGCAGAAGGTTCAGAAGGTATGAAAAAACAAACGGGGAATATATTATAAGGAACTCCATGCCTGACAGATGTGCACGGCTGTGGTTCAATCCTGTTATAACGTGGGACGGAAAAGTTCTGCCCTGCTGTTTTGATAAGGATGCTGATCATGTGATGGGAGATCTGAACAGGGATTCATTCAGGGATGTCTGGAATAGCACAAAATATGGTGTTTTCAGGAAAAATGTATTGCATGCCAGAAATACTATTGACATTTGCAGGAACTGTACATCGGGGATGAGCATAAGAATAAAATACTGAGTCTGAAAAATTATTAAATTAGACAAATTTTTATCCCAGCCATATGAAAACAATAAGAAACATTTTACTGACACTGTTCGGACTGGTAGTTCTGATAGTAATTGCAGGGCTCTTTTTAATAACAGGCATTAAAAAAGGAGCGCTTCCAAAATACAATGGTGAACAGATTATCCCGGGACTTAAAAATGAGGTAACGGTTTACAGGGACGAAAGAGGGATGCCTCATATATATGCTGAAAATGAATATGATCTATATTTTGCCACCGGCTATATTATGTCGCAGGAGAGATTATGGCAGATGGATCTGATACGCCGGGCCACCACAGGGCGTTTATCGGAAATATTTGGAGATGAATATATCCAGACCGACCTGTTTTTAAGAAGTCTTGATATGACTGCCAAATCAAAAATGATCCTGAGCAATGCACAGAAGAATATAATTGAATGTATGCAGGCCTACGCCGACGGAGTGAATGCATATATTTCTGATGCGGGCAGGAAATTGCCGCCGGAGTTCAGGATACTTTCGTACAAACCGGATAACTGGAGCCTTGAAGATATTGCTAATATAATTGGATATATGGGCTGGGATCTGGCTTCCGGTAACCTGTCGGCTGATATTTTCAATTACAGGCTTGTTCAGAAAATAGGTGCTCAAAAAGCCGGGGAACTCATTCCCGACTGGAAAGTTGAATGCGCAACTGTCTATCCTGATTTCAGGCTTGGAGACGAGAATCTGAAAGAGGCAGAAACGTTCATTGCATCTCTTGACAAGCTTAAAGCT
>DCVC01000157.1:0-1515 GCA_002328625.1 Bacteroidales bacterium UBA2198 | reverse complement strand
ATCGATTTATTCAGTGAGAAGATCAATCCTGAAGACGAAAACCAGTATTATTTAAACGGTGAGTGGCGGGATATGATGTTAAGGAAAGAAATAATCAAATCAAAAAAAGGCAGGGTTGACACACTTACTCTGAAGTTCACACACCGGGGACCGATCATTTCGGGCTTTAACAATATTGATGATGCTGTTCTAAGTATGAGATGGTCAGGTTATGATGAAAGCGATGAGTTGAAGACAGTATTTGAACTTAACAGAGCATCCGGTTGGGAAGATTTCAAAACAGCTTTGTCATATTTTCGTTCGATAAGTCAGAATGTGGCATATGCAGATGTCAATGGTAACATAGGTATTGCCATTGCCGGCGGAATACCTGTCAGAAAAGATTATGGCTCGATTATTCGTTCGGGAGAGACAGATGAATATGACTGGAAAGGATATGTGTCTCCACAACACCTTCCGTTCAGCTATAATCCTGAAAACGGTTATGTCTCATCTGCCAATAACAAAACTGTCACTGATGATTACCCTTTTTATATCTCGTTCCGGTTTTATGTCCCTTACCGGATTAACCGTATAAGGCAAATGATCGAAGAGAAAGATAAACTTGGAATTGAAGATTTTAAAAGACTTGTTACGGATCAGCATTCCGATTTTGCGGCTCTTCTCACTCCGTATATACTTAAGCTGAAAGACAGGTTACCTGAGATGAACTCTACGGAACAGGCAGCATTTAATACGCTTGAAAAATGGGATTATGAAATGAACAGCAGCAAAACATCGCCTTCTGTTTTCGAGTTCTTCACAAAGTGTTTTTCCAGGAATCTTCTTGCTGATGAACTTGGCGATCTGTACGATAAATTACCAACTCAGCTGAGGGATTATTATATATACAGAATCCTTATAATCGGTCCCGATGAATGGGTAAACAATGTTAACACACCTGAAACCGAGACCCTTGATGATATTATATTCAAAAGTTTCAAAGATGGGATCAGTATACTGAATGATAATTACGGAAGCGAAATTTCCAACTGGACCTGGGGGAACATTCTCAAGATAACGCTTGAGCATCCTATGGGATCTGTAAAAATGCTCGACCGTCTATTTCACCTCAATTCTGACACCTATGCTATGGGGGGCAGTTCGCATACTGTATGTCCCGCCACCTATGAAGAAGGATTTAAAGTAACAGACGGAGCGTCGGAAAGGCATATCTATAATACTGCCGACTGGGATGAGTCATATACCGTAATACCAACAGGGAACTCGGGCATTCCTGCGAGTGAGTTTTATCTTTCGCAGACAAAAACGTATGTAGAGGGCAGGTTCTATAAAGATCCTTTTACTGAGGATGCTGTTAAAGCTGCAGCAAAGTACAGACTGAGGCTTAAACCGTCATAACATCCTTTTCTTTTGCTGCCATAATCCTGTCAACACTGGAAGAGAAGTCACGGGTCATCTCCTGAACCTCCTCCGCAGCATTTTTTTCGAGATCCTCGGGCAATCCAGATTTTA
>DCVC01000378.1:1138-12654 GCA_002328625.1 Bacteroidales bacterium UBA2198 | reverse complement strand
CCGGAAGAATTTAATTCTCTTGGTGTCAAACTGGCAAAGAAAACAGGGGTAAATGTTGTTCCTGTTGCCTTGAAAACAGATTTCTGGGGTAGAGGGAAAGTAGTTAAGGAGCTTGGCCCTCTCGATCATAAAAAACACATTCATATAAAATTCGGTGAACCTTTCCTGGTTGCAGGGACAGGTAAGGAAGAGAATCAATATATTATTGAATTCATAAAAAAATCACTTGATGAATGGTGTTAAAAAAAAACATAAGTGTAAACAATACATTTAAATATTTTTTTTAAATTTGAAAGGATAATCGTTGACCCTTAACTTTCCTGTACCTGATATAACATGGCTTTTTTTACCGAAACTAACTATACTTAAAACTATTCATTATGGGAACATTAGACTGGATCGTTCTGGGCCTTTTCTGTCTTGGCCTGGTGGGAATAATTCTTTGGGTACTCAGGCAGAAAGAAGAAACCAGCACTGATTATTTCCTGGCTGGCCGCGATGCTACATGGCTCGCAATTGGCGCTTCAATTTTTGCATCCAACATCGGATCGGAGCATCTTGTAGGGTTAGCAGGAGCAGGGGCATCAAGCGGCATGGCCATGGCACACTGGGAGATGCATGGATGGATCATTCTTATCCTTGGCTGGTTCTTTGTGCCTTTTTATGCCCGGAGCGGAGTATTTACAATGCCGGAATTTCTTGAGAAACGCTATAACAAAGGCTCAAGATCATTCCTCTCAATAATTTCACTTGTGAGCTATGTACTCACCAAAGTGGCGGTCACAGTCTATGCCGGCGGAATTGTTTTCAAAGAGGTTTTTGGGATTGAATCGATATTTGGAATTGATTTCTTCTGGATCAGTGCCATCGGACTTGTTTTACTTACAGGTATCTATACAACACTTGGAGGTATGAGAGCGGTACTTTATACTTCAGTACTTCAGACTCCTGTACTGCTTATCGGTTCCCTGGCACTTCTGGTTATAGGTCTGATCAAGCTGGGAGGCTGGTCGGAAATGATGGAAATATGCCGGGCAGTACCGGTAAATGAAGCAGGTGATACAATGACCAATCTTATGAGATCTCCGGGCGATCCGGAATATCCNNGTTCAGCGGGTCCTTTCAGGCCGGAACCAGAAAGAATCAAGAAGAGGTGCTATCCTTGGTGCAGGATTTAAATTATCACCTGTCTTCATCTTCCTTATTCCAGGGATGATTGCTTACGCTTTGAACCAGAAAGGGATGCTTACACTGACAAATTCGGATGCCGCATTTCCTGCAATGGTTAAAGAATTACTTCCGATTGGCTTCACCGGTCTTGTGGTAGGCGGTATCCTTGCAGCATTAATGAGTTCTCTTGCTTCACTTTACAACTCCTCGGCTACTCTTTTCACAGTCGATTTCTACAAGAAGTTCAAACCCCAGGCTCCTGAAAAAGAGCTGGTAAGGGTTGGCAGGATAGCAACAATGGTCGTAGTGGTGCTTGGAATACTATGGATCCCCGTAATGAAAGGCATCGGAAAAGTATTATATGCTTACCTTCAGGATGTTCAGTCAATGCTGGCTCCGGGTATTGCCGCTGTATTTCTGCTTGGTGTATTATCAAAAAAGACCACACCCAAGGCAGGCCTTTATGGTCTGATATCCGGTTTTATCCTCGGCATGACCAGGCTTGGATTCGTAATTTTCGGGGGGAATCTTAACCATGATTCAATTTTCTATAGATTATTCCTTGCTCCAAACTGGCTTCATTACGAGATAGTGATTTTCTTTATCGTAATAATACTCATGATAATTATCAGCGTGTTTACTCCAAAATCTGATCCTTTGGCTATCAAGGGACTTTATGTTGGTTCGGCAACACCTGAGGAAAAGGCATATACCCGGGCAAGCTGGACAAACTGGGATCTGCTTTTCTCAGGTATTATCATAGCAGTAATCATTGCTTTTTATATTTATTTCTGGTAGGATATTCATATTGATAATAACTTATTAATGATTAACTTACATGATTAATTTAAGTAATAAAGAGGTCTGGTTTATTACCGGAAGTCAACATCTTTACGGACCGGAAACATTGAGACATGTTGCGGAAGATTCAATGGTAATCTCAGAATCGCTTTGCAACTCTGCCAGATTTCCTGTCAGGATAATCTTTAAACCTGTTCTCACCACTCCCGAATCGATTTATGAAATCTGTGCTAATGCAAATAACAACAATAACTGCATAGGACTGATAGCGTGGATGCATACTTTTTCTCCTGCGAAAATGTGGATCAAAGGTTTATCTGTGCTGAACAAACCTCTTCTGCATTTTCATACACAGATGAACAGGGATATTCCGTGGGACACTATTGATATGGATTTCATGAATCTAAACCAGTCTGCCCATGGAGACAGGGAATTTGGATTCATCGGTTCGAGGATGAGAATGGGCAGAAAGGTTGTTGTTGGACACTGGCAGGATGAAGAAGCTGTTGACAGGATCGCTGTTTGGGTAAGGGCTGCAACAGCTTTCAATGATGTTCATGATATGAAAATTGCACGTTTTGGCGATAATATGCGGGATGTTGCTGTAACTGAAGGGAATAAGGTCAGTGCACAGATCAGGATGGGTTACTCGGTGTATGGTTATGGTATTGGCGATCTTGTCGCCTCCGTAAATTCCGTAACCGATTACGAGGTAAATTCATTGCTGGAGGAATATGTTGTCAGCTATGAGTTAACACGCGAAGTTGCCGGCTCGGCAACATTAAGAGATGCGGCACAGATTGAAGCCGGTATGGATAAATTCCTTAAAGCAGGTAATTATAAGGCGTTTACAACGACTTTTGAAGACCTTCACGGACTTAAGCAATTACCTGGTCTTGCCGTTCAGCGCCTTATGGAAAAAGGATATGGGTTTGGTGCTGAAGGCGACTGGAAGACAGCAGCTCTGGTCAGGTCAATGAAGGTAATGGCTTCAGGGTTGCCCGGAGGGACTTCTTTTATGGAAGACTATACCTATCATCTTGATCCATCGGGAATGAGCGTACTCGGAGCTCATATGCTTGAGGTGTGTCCCTCCATCTCGGCTGACAAACCCTATCTTGAAGTACATCCCCTTTCTATAGGAGGCAAAGCTGATCCTGCAAGACTTGTCTTTAAGTCCGCCACAGGCAAAGCCGTTAATGCCTCTCTTATTGACCTTGGAAACAGGTTCAGGATGATAGTAAATAAAGTGAATGTAATTGATTGTCCGGATATGCCTAACCTTCCTGTTGCCAGTGTTTTATGGCAGCCAATGCCTGATTTGAAAACAGGTGCTGCAGCCTGGATAATGGCGGGAGGAGCACATCATACAGGTTTCAGTACAGCAGTAAGCGCTGAATATATTGAAGATTTTTCCGCAATGATGGGAATTGAATACCTGCTGATCGATGAAAACTGCGACCTTACTTCTTTCCAGAAGGAAATAAGGTGGAATGAAATCTATTATCATTTAAATGAAGGGATAAAGTAATAAACAGGGAGATTTTCTGAGATTTATATACTGTAATTGAATGATAACAATCATAATAACAATTGATTCTCCATGAAGCTTTATTCGGAACATCCGAAACATCTCGTCGCTGTTGACTGTATAATCTTCGGTTATGATATTCATGAAAAGGAAATAAAACTACTTCTTATTAAAAGGAGTTTTGAACCAGCAAAGGGGAAATGGTCACTTGCAGGTGGATTCGTAAAGGAAAATGAAAGTCTCGATGAAGCCGCGTGCAGGATCTTACGTAAACTGACAGGACTGAAGAATGTTTATATGGAACAGTCATATTCATACGGTGAGATTGACAGAGATCCTGGCGCAAGAGTTGTTTCTGTAGCCTACAGTGCACTTATCAAGATCCAGGATATTGATAACGACTTAAAGATACAGAACGGAGCTCACTGGCAATCAATCGCACGGCTCCCGCAATTGATCTTTGACCATTTAAAAATGGTCAGGAAGGCATTAAAAGAGCTTCAGATAAAAATTAAAATTAAACCTGTTGGATTTGAACTTCTTCAGGAGAGATTTACTCTGGTTCAGCTTCAGGCGCTTTATGAAGCCATATATCAGCGCAAAGTTGATAAAAGAAATTTCAGGAAGAAAATCATGTCAATGAATATCCTGGAAAAGCTTGATGAGAAAGAGAAAGAGACCTCCAGGAAAGGTGCATACTATTATAAATTTAATAAAGAGAGATACGAAATATTAAGAAAGCAGGGATTTTATTTCAATCTTGATGTTGCATGATTTCAGGGGTTGTTCAGGTGAAATACTAACGATATAAATGTTAATTATGTTAGGCGATTTAAAAGCAAGTGTATTTAAGGCGAACCTCGATATAAGAAACGAGGGTCTGGTTGTACATACCTGGGGTAATGTGAGCGGCAGAGACAAAGAAAGCGGATTAATTGTGATAAAACCATCAGGTATCAGTTATGCATCAATGAGACCATCTGATATGGTTGTAATTGATCCTGAAGGCAAAATCGTGGAAGGTAAACTCAGACCTTCAACCGATGCTCCTACGCACATTTTCCTTTATAACAGATTTTCATCCATAGGGAGTATTGTCCATACACATTCTTCATATGCAACCGCCTGGGCCCAGGCAGGTAAAGATATCCCTCCCCTGGGCACCACTCATGCTGACCATTTCTATGGTGAAGTTCCGTGCACCAGGGAGCTTATGAATGAAGAGATAAAAAAGGATTATGAACTGAATACCGGAAAAATAATAGCTGAAAGGCTTGGTACATCCGATCCTCTGGCCGTTCCGGCAGTCCTGGTCAATGGACACGGACCTTTTTGCTGGGGACTAGATGCTGAAGACGCAGTGTATAATGCGGTGGCCCTCGAAGAAATTGCACGGATAGCTTTCTATACGGTTCTTCTGGAGAAACAGGATTCTATCAACCGGGAGCTGATCGAAAAACATTTTCACCGGAAGCATGGGAAAAAGGCTTACTACGGACAGTTTAAAACAAAATGATATTTATACATTAAAATATGACTAAGAAGTATGTAATTGGTATTGATTATGGAACCGATTCAGTCCGTTCGGTTATTGTCGATACAGATAATGGTGAAATAGCCGGCACCTCTGTTTTTGAATACCCGAGGTGGAGGAAAGGGCTCTATTGTGACCCTTCAGTTAACAAGTTTCGTCAGCATCCGCTGGACTATATTGAAGGTTTGGAAGACTCTGTAAAGGGGGCGCTTACAGGACTACATCCTGAGATCATTAAGAACATTGCCGGAATAACGGTTGACACTACCGGATCAACCCCTGTTGGTGTTGACAGGGAGGGAACACCTCTTTCAATGAAACCGGAATTTGAAAATGATCCCGATGCCATGTTTATATTGTGGAAAGATCATACCGCCGTACAGGAGGCAGCAGAGATAAATGAACTTGCGAGAAAATGGGGAGGCGTGGACTTCACCAGGTTTGAAGGCGGAGTATATTCATCTGAGTGGTTCTGGGCCAAGATTCTGCATGTTCTTCGTAATAATGAGAAAATACGTAAAAGTGCATGGTCGTGGGTTGAGCATTGCGACTGGATACCTGCCCTGCTGACTGGCAACACCGATCCAAAACTCATTAAGAGAAGCAGATGTGCAGCGGGGCATAAAGCGATGTGGCATGAGGAATTCAATGGATTGCCTGATGATGATTTTCTGATCAGGCTTGATCCTGTCCTGGCAGGAATCAAAGAAAGACTCTACAGGGAAACATATACTTGTGATGTTTTAGTTGGTATATTAACTGCCGAATGGGCACAAAGACTCGGATTGCCAACTGGAGTAAAGGTTGGTGCAGGAGCTTTTGATGCCCACCTTGGTGCAGTTGGAGGTGAAATAAGTCCCAATCAGCTTATTAAAGTAATGGGAACCTCAACATGCGATATGCTGATAGCTCCAATGGAGGAAGTGGGTGAAAAGCTGGTGGCCGGTATTTGCGGCCAGGTTGATGGATCAATTATTCCCGGTATGCTGGGACTTGAGGCAGGGCAGTCGGCATTCGGAGATGTTTACGCATGGTTTGGAAAACTTCTGATGTGGCCCGTTAATGAGATTATCGGGAAGATGGCCTGGCTGGATGAGAAAACGAAAATCAGGATCATTGAAGATACCTCCGAAGTAATGATAGCAGAACTTAGCAGACAGGCAGAATCCGTAAGTGATGAGGAAACTGCTTTGTTGGCTCTTGACTGGCTGAACGGAAGAAGGACACCCGATGCCAACCAGGCCCTGAAAGGTGCCATAACCGGACTTTCATTAGGGTCGGATGCACCAAGAATATTCAAAGCACTTGTCGAAGCGACAGCGTTTGGATCAAGAATGATCAATGAAAGATTCATTTCCGAGGGCATTAAGATTGATGGAGTAATTGCCACAGGAGGTGTAGCTAAAAAGAATCCTTTTGTGATGCAGGTAGTGGCAGATGTACTTAATATGCCGATCAGGGTAGCTGACTCTGAACAGACCTGTGCTTTGGGATCGGCAATGGCTGCTTCGGTTATAGCAGGTATTCATAATGATATTTCTACGGCACAGAAAGCTATGGGGGCCGGTTTTGAAAAAGAGTATCATCCCGATCCTGAAAAAGCAAAAAAATATGAGACACTCTTTTTAAAATACAAAAAACTTGGAACATTTGTTGAAAATGAACTGACTTAGTCCTTTATGTACCTTTCTGTGCCTGTTAGATACTTTGTGGTTAATGAATATTACTAATGACACAAAGCTTATCATAAAGTAACACCAGGGACTAAAATTGATTATAAACCAAAACCAGAATAGAAATGAAAAAATCAACAATTGTCTTTTTGATAATCATTTTTGAGACGGGCTTATTTGTCAGTGCTCAAGAGGAGAACCTTGTTTCTGTTAATCAGCTGGTGGTTGTTGCGAATAATCCGGGGCCTGTAATCAGCAAGGATATTTACGGTCATTTTTCGGAGCACCTGGGAGCATGTATTTATGGTGGTATCTGGGTTGGAACTGACTCGAAAATACCTAATACCAATGGCATCAGGAATGATGTTCTCTTTGCTCTAAGAGAAATAAAAGTCCCGAACCTCCGCTGGCCGGGAGGCTGTTTTGCTGATACTTACCACTGGAAAGATGGTATAGGACCACAATCAAAAAGAGCATCAATCGTCAATACTCATTGGGGTGGAGTGACGGAAGACAATTCATTCGGCACGCATGAATTCATGAAACTCACGGAGCTGATCGGCTGCGATGCTTATATAAATGGTAATGTCGGCTCTGGTACTGTCCAGGAGATGTCCGAATGGGTAGAATATCTTACATCAAATTCTGACAGCCCGATGACCAGGTTACGTAAGGAGAATGGGAGAGAGGAACCATGGAAAGTCAGGTATTTTGCTATCGGAAATGAAAACTGGGGTTGCGGGGGAAACATGACAGCCGAATTCTATGCTGATGTAATGAGACAATTCTCAACCTACCTGAATAATTACGGGGACAATCGTCTTTACCGTGTTGCATGCGGCCCCTCTGATTATAATTATGCATGGACGGAGACTCTCATGAAAGATGGCGGAACCCGTAACAGATTTCAGGGATTATCGATTCATTACTATTCGCTGGTAGATGGCTGGAACAATAAAGGTTCGGCTACTGATTTTGGAGAATGGGAATGGTTTCAGACATTGAGGGCAAATCTCCAGATGGATCAGATCATCAGGGGACATAAAGCCATTATGGACCGCTATGATCCCCAGAAAGCAAAGGGGCTGGTAGTTGATGAATGGGGTAACTGGTTCAATGTGGAGCCGGGAACCAATCCCGGATTCCTTTATCAGCAGAATACTCTGAGGGATGCCATCACAGCTGCCATCCATCTGAACATCTTTAATCAGCATGCTGACAGGATTAAAATCGCTAATCTTGCACAGACTGTAAATGTGCTTCAGGCTGTTATACTTACAAAGGATGACAAGATGGTGCTTACCCCAACCTGGCATGTGTTCAGGATGTTCAGAGTGCACCAGGATGCCAGGCTGCTTAATATTGATCTCAGGTGCGAGGATTATGTTTACGGCGACAGGAAGATACCATCCATTTCGGCTTCAGCTTCGGTGGACAACAAGGGCGCGGTGCACATTTCACTGGCAAACCTCAATCCCAACAAATCAATAACCGTAACATGTCCTGTAATTGGAGAAAACTATAAGAAAGTTAGCGGAGAAGTGCTGACATCCGGTACAATGAATGCCATGAACACATTTGAAAAAGCTGACAATGTAACACCTTCAGTTTTTAACGGATTTACATACAAGGGAGGTGTTCTGACAATAACAATGCCATCAAAATCGGTAGTGGTTTTGGAATTGGTAAAGTAACCTCTCTAAAATCCATTTAACCACGGAGTTACACAGAGTTGTGCTGAGTAAACCGCGAAATCAGGATCCGCTAATGACGTAAAACAGTGTAACTCCGTTTAACTCAGTGTCACTCCGTGCTAAAAAACAATAAATCAAGATAATAAATACATATGAACAAGCTTTACACCCAAATACTCTTGATCATAATAGCTTCCCTGCTGATTGCCGGATGCAGCAAAGATTCCAATGCTGATTACCCTGTCCAGCCAATCCCTTTTACATCCGTAAAGCTTACAGATAATTTCTGGGCTCCCAGAATTAAGAAGAATGCTTCGGTAACAATACCCATTGCATTTGGTTACTGTGAATCGACGGGAAGGGTAAAGAACTTTGAAATTGCCGGAGGCCTCGATACCGGTCGATTTAAGACCATTTACCCTTTTGACGATTCTGATGTGTTCAAGATTATTGAAGGGGCCGCCTATTCACTTCAGACTTATCCCGATCCGGAGCTGGATGCCTATCTTGATACATTGATCTGGAAAATAGGTCTCGCGCAGGAAGAGGATGGTTATCTCTATACCAACCGTACTATTGCAGAGATGCATGGGGGCAAAGGACTACATTCCTGGGCTTATGAAGAAAGGTGGCTTCTCGATTCAGTTCTCAGCCATGAACTTTATAATATAGGTCACCTTTATGAAGCTGCTGTTGCCCATTACCAGGCAACCGGAAAAAGAACACTCCTTGATATTGCAATTAAATCGGCCGATCTTGTGGACAAGGATTTTGGCCTTGAAAAGGTTAAGGTATATCCCGGTCACCAGGTTATTGAGATGGGCCTGGTTAAGCTGTACAGGGCCACCGGTGATAAGAAATACCTGGATCTTGCAAGGTTTTTCCTCGATATCCGGGGACCCAATGGGGAACAATACAATCAGGCTCACAAAAGGGTGGTGGATCAGGCTGAAGCAGTAGGACATTCAGTAAGGGCAACATATATGTATTCAGGAATGGCCGATATAGCTGCAATAGAAAAGGATGAAGCCTACCTTAATGCTATTACCAGAATATGGGAAGACATTGTTTACGGGAAGATCTATCTGACAGGAGGGATAGGAGCAACAGGAGGAAACGAAGGATTCGCAGATCCGTTTGTTTTGCCCAATATGACAGCTTATTGCGAAACATGTGCCTCAATAGGGAATATTTTCACTAACCACAGGTTATTCCTGTTGCATGGTGAAGGGAAATATATGGATATCCTTGAGAAAACACTATACAATTCAATGCTTTCGGGTGTTTCACTATCAGCCGACAGGTTTTTTTATCCCAATCCGCTGGAATCCAATGGTCAGCATGAACGACAGGCCTGGTTCGGTTGTGCGTGCTGCCCGTCGAATGTGGCAAGATTTGTTCCTGCGATCCCGGGATACATTTATGCCGTGGGAGAAAAAGAATTGTATGTTAACCTTTATATTTCAAATGATGCCGAAATAAATCTGGGAGGGAGAAAAATTACTGTTTCGCAAAAAGCAAATTTCCCATGGGATGGCAAGGTTGAAATATCGGTCAAACCCGAAAGGCAGGAGAAATTTGTCCTGAAGGTCAGGATCCCCGGATGGTCGATGAATGAAGCCATCCCCGGTGGACTTTACAAATTCACTGATGATTCAAATGAGAATTACAAACTTTTTGTTAACGGAGAAGAAATCTCTCCCGGGATAATTAATGGGTACGCTGTTATTAAAAGAAAATGGAAGCAGGGTGACAGGGTTGAAATTGAACTACCTATGCCTGTAAGGAGTATCGTTGCTGATGAAAGGATCAGGGATAATATCGGAAAGATAGCTGTTCAGAGGGGGCCGGTCGTATATTGTGCCGAGTGGCCCGATAATAACACAGGCAATGTCTTGAATCTGGTTGTAGACAAAGAAAATGAATTTACAACTGATTTTGTTCCTTCGCTTCTTGATGGCACACAGGTAATCAAAACAACCGGAGTACAGACAAAAAGGACCCTGGACGGCAAGGTGGAGACTCTTGAAGAAGAACCTGTGACTCTTATCCCTTATGCTCTCTGGAATAACCGTGGTCCAGGGCAGATGATGGTCTGGCTGCCTGCATCACCAGAGAGCGCACGCCCATTGCCTGCCCCTACTATAGCCTTCAGGAGCAAGGTCAGGGCCAGCAAGCCAACCCGGACCCTGTCAGCCGTAAACGATCAGGAAGTACCTGCGAGCTCAAACGACCGCTCAGTACCCTATTACCACTGGTGGCCAAACAAAGACCAGTGGGAATATGTTCAGTACGATTTTGACAAACCTCAGACTATATCAAGAGTAAAAGTATACTGGTTTGATGACGGACCTGAGGGAGGCTGCAGAGTGCCTGATGAATGGGAGATACTTTATCTTACAGGCAATAGATGGAAACCTGTTAATGCAGGAACATCATATAAAGTTACAAAAAATAACTGGGACTCCCAAATTTTCAGCCCTGTAAAAGCATCCGCCGTCAAAATAAAGGTCAAATTGAATAAGGATTTCTCAAGCGGTATATATGAATGGATCGTTGAATAGTAAAGACAGGCCTGAGACCTGTCTTTACAAAATGATGTACGTTTTTATTATCATTTCGGTTATTTGTTTATGTTGCAATGTTGTAGAGGCTGGTCTAAGACCCGCCTCTACAACAACAACAATATATATCAATGACAAAACCGGAAATGACAAATACCCGGGAACAATAAAAAAACCATTAAAAACGATTTCAGAGGTTAACAAACGTTTTCAGAAAAAACCTGCAAGCCTCTATTTTGCCGGCGGGCAGGTTTTCGAAGGTAATCTGATGCTTCAGGATAAAAAAGATTCTGAAAAAGATACCATTGTTATCGGTTCTTATGGCGGGGGCAGAGCATCAATTAACGGGGGCGACAATGAAGCTGTAAGGATAGAAAAGTGTGATTATTTCCGGATTGAAAATATTGATTTAAAAGGTAGCGGACGATTAAACGGCAACACGACTGACGGAATATCGCTTACCCGGAGTACCAATTTTAGTATAGAAAATGTAAGAACCGAAGGTTTTCAGAAATCGGGTGTTTATCTCTATGATTGCAGGCAAGCTGT
>DCVC01000378.1:0-1103 GCA_002328625.1 Bacteroidales bacterium UBA2198 | reverse complement strand
GGAGATCCGACTATTCTTGATAATCATAGTGGTAATGGTATTCGGGTAGGAGTTACAGACAGTGTGATAATTGACCACTGTACTGCAACCAATAACGGTTGGGATATGCCGCGTCTGGGTAACGGCCCGGTTGGTATCTGGGCATGGGAAAGCGATCATGTTTTAATTCAGTATTGTATCAGTTACCGTAACAAGACTTCAAATGGCGGTAAAGACGGAGGAGGATTTGACTTCGATGGAGGAGTGACAAATTCAATATTACAGTATTGTCTCTCTTATGAAAACCAGGGAGCCGGTTATGGTTTGTTTCAATACCCGGGAGCTTCTGACTGGTCAAATAATATCATTAGGTATTGTGTGAGTATAGATGATGCCCATACCACTGAAGGGGCAGGTTCATTTTTTATTTGGAACGGATCGGGTGAGAGCAGGCAGTTGACCAATTGTTATATTTATAACAATGTGGCGTACAATTCGTCGGCACCTGTTATAAGCTTTGAAAATGCATCGAAGCATGAAAATTTTATTTTCGGCAATAATATCTTTATAGGAACAGGACAGATGATTGACGGAAAGAATAAGGGAAGCATGTTTTTAGGGAATGTGTGGTGGGGCTCCGGTGAAAAAATTAAATTTATGGACCATAATAACCTTTCTGAGTGGGCAGCCGCAACAGGCCAGGAGACTCTTAAAGGACTGATCGTCGGGTGCCAGGTTGACCCTGGCCTGAAAGGACCTTTTCTTACTGATATTACTGATCCATATATGCTTAACGCTCTGACAGGATATACACTTTTTCCTGATACGCATATTAAAAACAGAGGTCTGGATACTAAAACCTTTTTTGTAACAGATCTGCCTGAAAGAGATTTTTATGGGAATCCTGTCCCTCTGGGACCGGGGAGAGAACCGGGAATACATGAAATAGAATAAAAATTTCATCAGTTAACTGCTGAATAGATCAATGTCTGTTACTTAGTAGACAGATTATTTTTATTTACTTCTATTAAATAAAATAAGATGAACTTTGCATAAGGTATCGGGGCACGATAAGCAATTGTTGCATAAGATGTAAACAGGTCCGATTAGTCATTTATCCCCCG
>DCVC01000186.1:1316-19472 GCA_002328625.1 Bacteroidales bacterium UBA2198 | reverse complement strand
AAGGCCGAACCTGGACGCCATTTCTATTGCATAGGCAGCCATTGATATTTTCTGATCAAGATCAGGAAAAGGAATAACGGCAGGATCGGTAATAAATAACAATTTATGGTATGAAGGTATCTGCAAGGCACATACATAGCTTAAGACGGCATTGGACATCATTAATCCGTTTTCTTTGTCCATCACTGCTTTAAGAAACTTGTCGGTCCCTACCAGGCCTTTCATTACGATATCAGCCTGGCCCGTATTTACTAACCTTACAGCTTCTTCTGACGCTGTTTTTTCGTTTTCAGAATCAACAATGTTAAATTGTCTGTGATCTATCCTTGCAGAGCTGCACACTTTTTTGATCTCAGACGCCCTGCCTATCATTATTGGTTCTATGAAATCATCGTCTGAAGATTTTTTAACGGCACCTATCGTGTTTGCATCCTGTGCCCATGCAATTGCTATCCGGTACTTCTTCTTAAGCGAGCGGACTATTTCCACCAATTGATCGAGTGATCGGATCATGGCATATTTATTTGCAGGCTGCTGCCGAGAGGAGTATGCTGTCATATTTAGCCTGTTCTGAATCGGAGCGCGATGTAAGTACAATAGGAACGAGTGCACCCAGTATTATGGAAGCCACTTTGGCCTTAGCAAAGAAAACCAGTGATTTATAAAGGACATTACCAACCTCAATATCAGGCATCAGCAGAAGATCGGTATCACCGGCTACTTCACTCTTTATACCTTTGTGCTGTGCACTCTCGAGACTTATGGCATTATCAAAGGCCAGAGGGCCATCAATTATACAGTTTTTAATTTGTTCCCTCTGATTCATCTTTGAAAGCAGAGCAGCATCGAGAGTGGCCTCCATGTTCTCATTAACCATCTCGACGGCACCAAGTACAGCAACTTTTGGCACTTCTACTCCCAGCCTGTGCAGAAGTGAAACGGAATTATTAACAATAGCTATCTTGTCCTTTAAGTTTGGAGCTATATTCATTGCAACGTCAGTTACTGCGATTAGCTTATGGTATGTTTCCACTTCAAAGAGAGCTATATGTGACAATAAATTTCCTGTTCTCAGTCCCCATTCTTTGTTAAGTACACATTTAAGCAGGATTGAGGTACCAACTTTACCTTTCATCAGGATATCAGCCTGTTTATTGCTCAGCATTTTTACTGCCATTTCAACTGCCAGTTCTGTATTAGGTTCATGTATGACCCTCAATCCTGAAATATTATAGCCATTCTCATCACTGATGACCTGGATTCCCTCCCTGTCGCCAATAAGCACAGGTTCAATAATGTTATCCTGCCATGCTCTCAGTACAGCTCCTAACGAATGCTGATCCTGGGCTGCAGCAAGCACCAGTTTCCGTGTAGGTTTGCCGGCTACAATATTTTTAAGGTCACCCATATTCCTTAGCACCATAGCTTTGTTTTTTAAGATTTGAAACTAAACTGTGTGATGTTCAACAATATAACATGTATCAGATGCAATAACGAATTCTTCATCAGTAGTGACGCACATCACAGTAACTCTTGATTCTGGTTTTGAAATAATAAGATCTTTAGCTTTTGCACCATTATTAACATTAAAATCAAAAATAATTCCAAGGTTTTCCATATCAGAACAGATCATTGCTCTCATTTTGTGGTCGTTCTCTCCTACTCCGCCGGTGAAGACCAGCAAATCAAGGCCATTAAGCGCAGCTATGTAAGAACCTATGAATTTTTTAACTTTGTATGCATACATATTAAGAGCCAGGAGTGCTTTCTCATTTCCCTCTGATGCAGCCAGTTCAAGGTCGCGCATATCGGATGAGAGTTGTGAGATTCCTGCCACACCGCTCTTTTTGTTAATAAGGTTGTTAACACCGGTAACGTTAAGATGTTCCTTATCAGCAATATATATCAGTACGCCAGGGTCGATTTCACCTGTTCTGGTACCCATTATGAGTCCATCCACTGGAGTGAATCCCATTGAAGTATCTATTGACCTTCCCCCCTGAATGGCAGTAATAGATGCTCCGTTACCCAGGTGACAGGTAATGATCTTAAGTTTATTCACATCCTTTCCAAGTATACCGGCTGCCTTTGCAGCAACAAACTTGTGACTTGTCCCATGATAACCGTATTTCCTGATTTTATACTTCTCATAGTATTCATACGGCAAAGCATACATATATGCGTAATCAGGCATTGTCTGGTGAAATGATGTGTCAAAGACAGCTACCTGTGGTACGCCCGGGATCAGTTTTTCAACTGAAAGAATACCTTTAAGGTTTGCAGGATTATGTAACGGAGCAAGATCACTGTAGAGTTCTATATGTCTCTTTACCTCATTATCAATTAATATGCTTTCTTTGTAATCTTCCCCCCCGTTAACTACTCTGTGGCCGACAGCTTTTATTTCATTTATATCATTAATTACCCCGTGTTTAGTGTCAGTAAGTGCTGCCATAACAAGGTTTATGCCTGTTGTGTGGTCAGGTATGTCATTTATGACCTTATAAGGTTCACCACCAGTAGGTTTATGAGTTAAAATACTATCGTTCAAACCAATACGTTCCAACAGACCTTTGGCAAGCATCTCAGTACCTCTATTCATTTTAAACAGCTGGTATTTGATTGATGAACTTCCGCAGTTTAATACAAGAATAATCATAATTTGAATTTTATTTTTTTGCTATATATTTTTTTTACCGGCTGCCTGATTGGCTGTTATTGCGATCATACTCACAATATCGCTGACTGAACAGCCTCGTGAAAGATCGTTTATTGGTGCTGCCATTCCCTGGAGAATGGGTCCTATTGCTTCTGCATATGCCAGTCGCTGAACAAGTTTGTAGGCTATGTTCCCGCTTTCCAGGTTTGGAAATATAAGGACGTTGGCTTTCCCTGCAATTTTGCTTCCGGGCGCTTTTTTCTGTCCGATTGCTTCGACCAGTGCTGCATCAGCCTGAAGCTCCCCGTCAATAAGAAGGTCAGGAGCCATCTCTTTAGCAAGCCGGGTTGCATTAACTACCTTATCCACCATTTCATGTTTTGCACTACCTTTGGTTGAGAAGCTAAGCAAGGCGATCCTTGGTTCAAAACCTGCAATAGCTCTTGTTGTGTGAGCCGTTGCCACTACAATTTCCGCAAGTTCTTTATCTGTGGGATCGGGATGTACGGCACCATCAGCAAATATCAGTATACCATCTTCTCCAAAAGTTTTGTCGGGCAGTATCATAATGAAAGCACCTGAAACAACAGATATGCCAGGAGAGGTCTTGACATAATGAAAAGCAGGTCTAAGAACATCACCTGTTGAATGATCAGCTCCTGACACTTCGCCATCGGCATCTCCATTCTTAATCATCAGCACGCCAAGGTAAAGGGGATCTTCAATCAACCCTGATGCCTCTTCTCTTGTCATGCCTTTATGTTTCCTGAGCTCAACCATCATTTCAATATAATGATCCTTCTTATCATGAGATCTGGGATCTACTATTACTGCTTTATGGATATTCTTCAGACTAAGGTTGGAAGCGTGTGTTCTTATCTCCGCAGGATCACCGAGCAGGATGATCCGGGCCAGATTCTCTTCAAGTGCTATATCAGCTGCTTTTATTGTCCTCTCCTCATAACCTTCTGGAAGTACGATCCTCATGTTATGTTTTTTGGCATTTTGTTTAATCAGTTCCAACAATTCCATTGTATATCAATATTTTAATGAGTTCGAAATTTTTTCCTAAATGTACGAAAAAAAAGTTCTATTAAACAATTTTGAAATACATGATTATTATCAGGGTTGACTTTTTTTCGAATATTATCTTGCTTATTGAAAAGAAGAACATATTCAAATCATTTCATATTTTAGTACATTAATTAATAACAAAACATGAAAGACTTTATTTCACGGTTGGATTCTCTTAATACGAATCTTGAAGGGGAGCTGAAACATGATATTATCACCAAAACTATTTACTCGACCGATGCGTCTGACTATAAAGAATCTCCACTGGCAGTAGTATGGCCGAAAGGAATTTCTGATATCAGGAAGGTAATTGAGTTTGCCCGTAAAGAAAAAACAGGAATTACCCTAAGAGCTGCAGGGACTTCGCTGGCAGGGCAGGTGGTAAGCTCGGCAATAATTGTGGATGTCTCGAAATACATGAACCGGATCCTGGAGTTAAACAAAGATGAGATGTGGGTTAGAGTGGAACCGGGAGTTGTACTTGATGAACTTAATCTATATCTCAGGCAATATGGTTTGTTTTTCGGACCTGAAACATCCACATCAAACAGGTGTAACATGGGAGGAATGGTTGGTAATAACTCATGCGGTTCGCATTCATTGATTTACGGATCAACACGGGATCACACCATTGAAATAAAAACTCTTCTAAGCGATGGCAGTGAAGCTGTCTTTGGTACTGTTGATAAAAAGACCTTTGCAGACAAATGCGCCCTGAATAATCTTGAAGGGAGCATTTACCGTAACATAAGGGAGATCCTTGATGATCCTGTAAATAAGAAACATATCAGGGAAGGGTATCCCGATCCGCGAATACCGAGAAGAAACACGGGATATGCACTCGATCTGCTACTTGACTCTGAATTATTTAATGAAAGATCGGACAAAAAATTCAATTTCTGTAGACTTCTTACAGGATCAGAGGGAACTCTTGCAGCAGCAATAGAGATTAAACTGAATCTCGTTCCCCTGTCACCTACAAATAAAGCAATTGTATGTATACACCACCATGAGAGAGATGAAGCTTTCAAAGCTAATCTGGTTGTGCTCAGATTTGCCCCCGCTGCGGTTGAGCTGACTGATGACAGGATCCTTGAACTCACAAAGGAAAATATAAGTCAGAGAAATAACCGATTTTTTATTGATGGAAATCCTGAGGCAATCACTATGGTTGAATTTGCCAGAGACACTGAAGAGGAGTTGGATGATGTTTGCGACAAAATGATCAACGAATTAAAGAAGGAAGGCTACGGTTATTCTTATCCGATCGTAAAGGGAGATGAGATGACGAAGGTATGGGACCTGAGGAAAGCCGGGTTGGGAGTTCTTGGTAATATGAAGGGTGATTCCAAATCTGTATCGCTTATTGAAGACACAGCTGTAAGGGTTGAAGATCTGCCTGCCTATATGGATGAACTGGCAAAAATGCTGGCAGGATTCGGAAAGGACTCTGTTTATCATGCACATATTGGCACTGGAGAACTTCATATCAGACCTGTTTTAAACCTTAAAGATCATGGTGATGTTGAGCTTTACAGATCAATTGCACTGGAAACTGCAAAGCTTGTCAAGAAATACAGGGGATCATTAAGTGGTGAACATGGCGACGGGAGGCTCAGGGGAGAGTTTATCCCAATGATTATCGGAGAACACAATTTTGAACTTGTAAAGAGGGTGAAAAGATGCTGGGACCCCGAAAATATAATGAATCCGGGGAAAATAGTGAATACTCCGCCAATGAATACCTTCCTGAGGTATGAACCGGGGACAGTAACCCGGGACATTGAGACAGTATATGATTTTTCATCAACAGAGGGTGTGATAAGAGCCGCAGAAAAATGCAATGGTTCGGGTGATTGCCGCAAATCGGTGATAATCGGTGGTACGATGTGCCCCAGTTTTATGGCAACAAGGGATGAGAAAGACAGTACAAGGGCCAGAGCCAATCTGTTAAGGGAATTCCTGAACATGGATGATCGTGATCCCTGGGATCATAAGGAAATTCATGATATCCTTGATCTGTGCCTTGAGTGTAAGGGTTGCAAGTCGGAATGCCCTTCGGGGGTTGATATGGCAAAACTGAAATCCGAATTTCTTCAGCATTGGTATGATAAGCACGGGATTCCTTTTAGGACTAAGTTAATTGCCTATATATCAACTTTTAACAGAGCAGGATCTATCTACCCTGCGATATATAATTTCATCCTCAGAAACACGATCACCTCAGGATTAATGAAAAAGATTGCCGGTTTCGCACCAAAAAGAAGCATACCATTATTATATAGAACAACACTCAGAAGATGGGTCAGGAAAAACATACAAGAACTAAATATTGCCAGACCAAACGGAACGATTTGTTTCTTTATTGATGAATTCACGAATTACAATGATACTGCTATTGGTATAGCTGCAATAAAACTTTTAACTTCATTGAATTACAGGGTAATAACTGCCGGTCATGATATAAGCGGAAGGACCTTTATATCAAAAGGTCTATTAAGAAAAGCCAGGTCAATTGCCAGAAAAAATGTTCAGATTTTGGCAGATATAATAACTGATAATATTCCTCTGGTCGGGATTGAGCCTTCTGCCATACTCGGTTTCCGTGATGAATACCCCGAGCTTGTGGGTAAGGACCTGAAAGTGAAATCTGAAAAGCTTGCTGCAAATTGTTTTATGCTAGATGAGTTTATATCCAGGGAATTCAGGTCCGGCAGAATAAAACGGGAGTGGTTCACTGATGAGGGTCAGGAAATCCTTTTACACGCCCACTGTCAGCAGAAAGCGATAGCGTCGTCAGGATGCACTATTGATATGCTTTCTATACCTTCGAATTACGTGGTAAAAGAGATACCTTCCGGTTGTTGCGGGATGGCCGGATCATTCGGATATGAGAAGGAACATTTTGAATTGTCGAACAAAATCGGAGAACTTGTATTGTTCCCGGAGATAAGAAACTGTGATGAAAAGACAATAATTTCTGCTCCCGGTACCAGCTGCAGGCATCATATAAAGGATGGCACAGGCAGGAGGGTTCTTCATCCGGCAGAGGTGTTGTTTAAAGCGCTGAAGGTGTGATTTTATCTTTTACGGCTCTGTTCACTCCCGCATCATGGTATCGGTTTTTCTATTTCACACGCTTGTAGTTTGAATTAACCCAGACTTCACAGAGTTTTTTAATAAATGGAAAGTACTTTTACTTTAAAAAAGAACAGGCCACTAAAAGAGGCCTGTATAATTTAATAAATCTGCTTAATTAATACCTCTAATTTGATTTTATCGTATTGTAGTAATCTGTTAATATTGTATTAATTAGCGGCTTATAATAGAGCCAGTAAAATCTCCTGGGATCGTTTGGATTGCTTGAATAAAGGATACCCTTCAATTTTTCAAAACTCTTTATTCGGGATGTGCAATTCCACACTTTATTTGATGCAAAATCACCTGCGAAATAGTACAAATTGTTAGTTGTTTGTTCCCGGATAACTGCAGGAAACTCATTATCAAGTGAATTTTTTTCAAACAATGTATCTCCCAGCGCTGTAGTTTCAATCCTGAATCTGGAAATCACATTGCTGTTAAGCGGGTCAATAATATCGAACCAGTTATTAAACGCGACAGAAGAGGGAACTCCATATTTTGCACAATTTGCAGAATCGGTCAATATAAGAGGTAGCGGATTTTTAAGGTGTGTCCCCTCTTCGAGAACAATAATGTTCTTTTCTGTAAGCAGTACTATTCCAGCTTTCTTAAATGTCCATGGTTGTTTATGCTGTTTTCTGTACATTGCTGTAAGCCATATTGGAAAGTCTGGTGCCACGGTATCGAGTTTTTCAAAATATTTTCCTGTCCAACCCGAGAAATTAATACCAAGTTTTTCCTGTGTTCTGACAGACTCAAATTGTGCGGTTGGATAATCAAAGGAATTATATTCAAGAATTACAAGTTTATTCCTGTTTTTCATTTCACTGATGAACAGGTAATCGTTATTATTCAACCCCCCGTATATTTTCCTTGATCTGCGGCTTTTATTTATTCCGCTGTACCAGTCGTTGAAGAAGACACCGTATGTATCAGCAATATAAAGAACATCAGTTTTTTCAGGAAGGTCAATCATTTCTGCCAGGCGATACTCTTTTCTGGTGCTGCCCTTTTCTCTTAGCGGCCTGGTTGGTGAGAATCCAAAGTAATCCTTTTTATATGAATAGCTTGTCTTTTTCCCTTTCTTAACAAATCGCTCGCTGGTAAGAATCCAATGGAAAGATTTGTGTTTCAAGCGCTCAAGAGTAGGAACTGTCTTGTTCAGAACAACAATATCCATTGGCTTCTTTTCCTGGAATATCCAACGGATAAAGTTAACTGCCGGCAGAGCAAAGATTACTACCAGAATGATAATTATTATAAGTAGAGGCTTTTTCATAGCTGAATAAATATCTGAAAAAATTCAAATACCATATTGGTAATTAGCAATTTCTCAACTTAAAACGCAAAATCCATTGTTAAAAGTATTAATTTATTTCATTTATTTAAAATAAATTTGGAGCAATTTAGTAAAAATTATTAACTGTATGCTGTGTTAATACCCGCTTGCAGAGTTATTACCCCTGTTATCAGCACCCCCCATTTTGCTGCCATCAGGTAAGATTTGAATTGCATTTACCCTACCAATGGCGGGCCATATTTTTAGTTCGTGGCCCATTTTTGTCAGTTTTTCAAGAGTTATGCTGTCAATTGAGTTTTTCTCAATTCGGATGTAGTCTGGCAGCCATTGATGATGAAATCTTCCGGCTTCAACAGCTTCCTGGATGTTCATACCGAAATCCAGTACATTAACCGCTACCTGAAACACAGTTGTAGGTATTGTTGATCCACCTGACGAACCGGCAACCATTATCACTTTGCCATTTCTTTCAATTATCATCGGGGTCATTGAACTCAGCATTCTTTTTCCCGGGTATATTGAGTTCACTTCACCACCTGTTAAACCATAAATGTTCGGGATACCGGGTTTAACCGAAAAATCATCCATCTGATTATTTAATATAAATCCGGCGCCATCTACTACAATGCTGCTTCCAAAACTATTGTTAAGTGTAGTGGTGGAAGAAACCGCATTCCCGTACAGGTCAACCACAGAATAATGTGTGGTTTCTTCACTTTCGAAACCTGCTGGGATTCCCGGTTTTATATCAGAAGAGGGAGAGGCAGCTTCAGGGTTGAAGTTCTTCATTCTTTCTGAAATATAGTCTTTAGTAAACAACTCATTTACAGAAATTTTCATAAAATCAGGATCCCCCAGGTGCTGTGCTCTGTCAGCAAATGCTCTTTTTTCGGCTTCCACCATCAGATGTATTGTCTGTGGAGAATGAAAACCCGACTGTAACAAAGAATAAGGTTCAATCATTGCCAGAAGCTGAAGGAGAATAACACCTCCCGCTGAAGGGGGAGGAGCTGAAATGACCCTGAAACCTCTGTATTGTATTGTGAGCGGATCCCTGAAAACAGCCCTGTAATCAATCAGATCGGTTTTCCCGTCTGCCATTCTTACAAGCATAAACCCACCGCCACCAATATTTCCGGCAGAAGGATAGCAGACTGCAAGGGCAAACTCGGTCGCAACTGCTGCATCAATTGCGTTACCTCCATTCTTCAGGATTAAAACACCTATTCGTGAACTCTCCTTGTGGGCAGAAACAACCATTCCACTCTCTGCAACTATTCCACGGCCTTCAATTATTTCCGGAGCTTTTTTCAGGGTTTTGCCTTAACACCCTGATAAAATCAGAAGTATAAAAAGCAGTATCTTATTCATAAGCAGTAATGTTAATCAACCTGACTTGTCAAAAACCAGCAACCGTTAACAAGCAACTCAAATTGGTTATTAAAGATTGCAAATCTATGAAAAAGAGAATGCATAGAATGGTGGATTGTTTTTATTATTTTTACACAAACATTTTATTATGCTGGCAAATCAACCTCTGGCAGAAAGACTCCGGCCAAAGGAGCTTGATGACTTTGTGGGACAGGACCATCTTGTAGGTATAAATTCTGTATTAAGGAAGGTTATTGAGTCGGGAACTATTCCATCATTTATTCTCTGGGGTCCTCCCGGAGTTGGAAAAACAACACTTGCTTGGATAATTGCCCACACCCTTAAAAGACCTTTTTTCCATCTTAGTGCAGTACATTCAGGAGTCAAGGATGTAAGAGATACTATTGACAAAGCAAAAAAACAGCAGTTTTTTAATCAGCCAAACCCAATACTTTTTATTGATGAGATACACCGGTTTAACAAATCGCAGCAAGACTCACTCCTGAGCGCAGTGGAGCAGGGAATAATAACTCTTATAGGTGCAACCACCGAGAACCCGTCTTTTGAAGTCATATCTCCCCTCCTCTCCCGCTGTCAGGTATATATTATGAATCCTCTGAGTGAGTATGAGCTTGAAGGATTATTGAAGAAAGCGCTAATAAAAGATCCTTATCTATCAAAGTTTAAAATTGAAATCGAAGATTATGAGGCATTTATGCGCATTTCAGGCGGAGATGCCAGAAAGCTTTACAATGCCCTTGAACTGGTAGTTTCTTCAGAAGCGGATGAAGCATCTTCAGATAAAATAATAATAAACAACGAAAAGGTACTGAAGCATGTCCAGAAAAATCTTGTCCTATACGATAAAAGCGGAGAGCAGCATTATGATATCATTTCCGCTTTCATAAAATCGCTCAGGGGAAGTGATCCCAATGCAGCTGTTTACTGGCTCGCAAGGATGGTAGAGGGAGGTGAGGATCCCAAATTCATTGCACGCAGGATGGTGATACTGGCTGCCGAGGATATTGGACTGGCTAATCCCAATGCCCTGCTGATGGCCCAAACATGTTTTGAGGCCGTCAATGTTATCGGATGGCCCGAATCAAGGATCATTTTATCCGAGGCTGCCATCTATCTTGCCACCTCTCCCAAGAGCAACTCTTCGTACATGGCCATTGAGAGTGCCCAGCAAGCAGTAAGGGATAATGGCGATCTCTCTGTTCCCCTTAATATCAGGAACGCTCCTACAAGCCTTATGAAAAAACTTGGTTATGGAAAGGATTACAAATATGCCCACGATTATTACGGTAATTTTATTCCTGATAATTTTCTTCCTGAAGAAATGAAGGGGAGTTTGTTTTATGATCCGGGAGTAAATCCGAAAGAAGAAGAGATCAGGAAGAGGCTGGCAAGCATGTGGAAAGATTTTTATAACTATGACAAGTGACTAATAGGCTCAAGTTGCTTTTGCCAGTTGCTTGTTGCTGATTTTTATTTTTTATCTTTGTTTTCCTATGATTAAAGCTGCATTGGGTATTCCCTTATTGAAATTCGCTGCGGAAGATAATTTTCTCCTTATCGCCGGTCCATGTGTTGTGGAAAACGAGGAGATCGTTTTCGATACAGCCGAGGAGATCGTTCGGTTGTCTGAAAAATATCATCTTCCTTGCATTTTTAAATCATCTTACAGGAAAGCAAACAGGTCAAGAGCTGATTCATTTTCCGGAATAGGCGACTTAAAAGCTCTCGAAATACTTGCTGAAGTTCGTGGCAAGCTCTCAATACCATTAATTACTGATATTCATAATCCCGAAGAGGCACCACTTGCAGCTCACTATGTTGACGTACTGCAGATACCGGCGTTTTTATGCAGGCAGACTGATCTGCTGGTTGCAGCCGCTAAAACAGGTAAATGGGTTAACATAAAGAAGGGGCAGTTTCAGTCGGGGGCTTCCATGAAGCATGCTGTTGAAAAGGTCAGAGGAGCCGGGAACAATAAGATTTTACTGACCGACAGAGGTAATATGTTCGGGTATCAGGACATAGTTGTTGATTTCAGGAATATTCCCATCATGAAGAAAATGGGTGTACCCGTTATCATGGATATTACACACTCACTTCAGCAGCCAAACCGTGAAGACGGTGTGTCAGGCGGTAACCCGCAAATGATTGAGACAATCGCAAAAGCAGCTGTAAGTGTCGGAGCTGACGGTATCTTCATAGAGACACATCCAGATCCGGCCGCAGCAAAATCGGACGGAGCAAATATGCTTAAGCTTTCGGAGCTTGATGATCTTATAAAAAAACTAGTTGCAATACGGAAAACCATTAATTCATTTAATAATTAACAAATCTATTTAAAAAAAATCTTATGAAAAGACTATTCTTTCTGGTGACAGGGCTGGTTGCAGTTTTTGTCATAAATGCTCAATCTCTTGATGAGATAGTAAATAAATATGCAGCTGCTCAAAAAGTTGATCAGCTTGCAAGCATATCGACCATTAAGATCACCGGCAAAGTTTCCCAGATGGGACAGGTAATGCCAATTACGTTGTATATGAAAAATCCAAATAAAGTAAAGGCTGTTATCAGTTTTGGTGGACAGGAAATTATACAGGTCTTTGACGGAGAAAAAGGATATATGGTTAATCCTCTTATGGGTTCAAGTGATCCGGTAGAATTAACAGGGGACCAGCTAAAACAGGTTCAGAACAATAATGCTTTCAGTAATGAATTGATTAAATATTTTAAAAACGGGAAACTAACCCTGGAAGGAGAAGAAAATGTTAAGGGGAAACCGGCATATAAGCTGAAAGCAACACCTGAAGGAATGGATCCTGTTTATATGTTGATTGACAAAGAGTCCTTTTATCTTGTAAAGACAACAACTAAAGTCAACCAGATGGGAACCACTTTAAATGTTGAAACATATCCTTCCGATTATGTTGACATTAATGGGGTAGTTATGCCTAAGAAGACAACGACATCAGCTAATGGAATGGAATCAGGAGATATCACTTTCGACCTTATTGAAGTGAACGTTCCTATTGATGACAGTGTATTTAAAATCAAATAATTATTGCATTGTTTATAAATGCAGGTGACCTGTAAGCCGGATTCTGTGCCGGATCAGTTATCTGCGAAAGAAGTTAAACCCAGTTTCCATCATTTATCTTGGTCCTGTATTGCTACAGGGCTCATACGACCCACCCCCCGGCATTGGACGAGCAATCCTTGGCGCCGGTATACATGGTCTTTCAACCCATAAGGTGTACGGCTACTGATGTCACCATCAATACCGGTGAGCTCTTACCTCACCTTTTCACCCTTATCCCGCTAGGCGGGATGGTTATTTTCTGTTACACTACTATACCCTCACGGATATCTTTCAGTTAGAAAGTATGGTGCTCTGCGTTGTCCGGACTTTCCTTAACGCCATAGGCGTCACGATGGAACGGCCACCTGCGATACAAAGATACAAAAAATTGAGAATAAACTGTTAATTTAGTTAGTTTTGTACACTCGAAGTCCGAAGTGTGATACCCGTTGGCCTGGGGCAGGTTGTGTAACAGTTTAATATTAAGCATATTATCATAAATATGACATATAAAGGAACACGATGATTAAAATAAACATTAAGGATTATGAGTATAATCTCCCTGAGGAAAGAATAGCACAATATCCGCTGGAAGAAAGGGACGCTTCACGTCTTCTTGTTTACCTGGGGGAAAAGATCAGTTGCGACATTTTTAAAAACATTGATGAGCATATCCCCACAGATTCGCTCCTTGTATTTAACAATACCCGAGTAATAAAGGCAAGGCTGCTTTTTAAAAAGGAAACCGGTGCCGGAATTGAATTATTTTGCCTTGAACCTTGTCAGCCCTCAGAGTATGAATTGTCACTCAGCTCAAAGGACCCTGTTGTATGGAAATGTTTAGTCGGAAACATTAAAAAATGGAAAAATGGTGTGTTAAGTACGCAGTTCAGTTATCACGATCTGGTTTATAAATTAAATGCAGAGAAACTTTATTCCGAAGGCGAAGCCTGGTTTATAAGGTTTGGTTGGAACAAAAATGATTTAACATTCAGTGAAGTGCTTGAATCAGCAGGTCATGTCCCGCTACCTCCTTATATTGAAAGAGAAGACGAAGCTAATGATTATCAACGATATCAGACTGTTTACTCAAGAATTAGCGGATCGGTAGCCGCCCCTACAGCCGGATTGCATTTTTCAGAAGAGGTTTTTAGAAAACTTGAGAAAAAAGGCATCAAAAAAACTGAGGTCACCCTTCACATAGGAGCAGGTACATTCCAGCCGGTCAGAACAAGAGACATCTCAAAGCATAATATGCATAGAGAATACTATTCTGTCAGCAGAGGCGTTATAAGAAACCTCGTTGAAAATCGCGGAAGAATAATAACTGTTGGAACAACTGCGGTCAGAACGATTGAAAGCCTGTACTGGAACGGAGTTAAAATCCTCAAAAACCCTTCCATTACTGAAAAAGACATTAATGTTGGTCAGTGGGAACCATATGAATCAGACAACCATGTACCTGTCGATGAATCTCTTGAGGCCCTTTTAAATTTTATGGAGAATAGAAGCATCTCTTTTTTGCAAAGTTCAACAGCAATGATCATTGTTCCCGGGTATAAATTCAAAATGGCCGCTGGATTAATAACAAATTTCCATCTACCCAGAAGCACGCTGCTTCTGCTTATATCAGCCAGGGTTGGTCCCAAATGGAAAACAATATATAAATATGCACTTGAGAATGATTTCAGGTTTTTGAGCTATGGAGATAGTTGTTTGCTTTTATAAATATGAATCAGAAATTAATTAGATATTAAGATATAGATTTACAATAAACTACTTGATTTTTTTGTTTGTACGATGATTATTTGTTTATTTGCTACTCAAAAATTTCTGATATGGGGCAGAATAAAATAATGGATCAGTTTGCAGCTGTTTTCAGTGTATTCATGGTGTTTTTCTATCTTGGAATAGGTATTTACGTTGCTTTCTTTTTTGAAAGTTCCCTTGACAAATCAGCACTGGTTATATTGGGAATCTCATTTATATTTTACGGTTTATACAGGGCATACAGAGCATATGTAAAGATTGTCGAAGTTTTCTTTACTGCAGATAAGGATGATGATAATTGATTTTCTTATGATTGCATAGTTACAAGAAAGAAGGATAATATTCTCACCTTAAATAACCTATTGGCATGTACTTTGCGGTTTGCAATTAGTAAATATTTTATCTTTGACATTTAATTAAGAATATGAAAAGAACAACATTTATACAAAATTTTATTAATATTGCCTTCCAAAATAATTTATCTCAGTCTTTAATTGCTGTGAACAGCTTTCAAAAAATAGAATTAAAAAGGGTTACAACATTTCTTTTTCTGCAAATATTGATAATTTCTGTCTCATGCAGAAGTGGAATCAGACCTGAATTACAGGAATCTCCCACACGAGGTAATATTAAAATTGCAGTTGATGAATCTTTTCAGCCTCTTATTGATACAGAGGTCTTTACTTTTACTTCTCTATATCAAAATGCAACTATCGTACCTGAATATAAGCCCGAGTATGATGTTGTAAATGATTTCATGAATGACTCAGTAAAAGTGATGGTCACAAGCAGAAAACTATCGGAGAATCAAATACGTTATCTTCGTGACACATTGGTTGTTGCACGGACTGTAACTTTTGCATATGATGCCCTTGCATTGATCACAAACAGGGAAAACCCCGACACCCTGATCAGATATAATACAATCAGGGATATTTTTCTAGGCAGAATAACAAAATGGAAAGAAATAAATCCTGGATCAAGGCTTGGTGATATTAGTGTTATATTTGACAACAATAAGTCGGGTAATATAAGGTACTTTAAAGAGCTTTTTGAGATAAAAGATGCTCTTGGCAGTAATTTTTATGCGGTCAATAATAATTCTGAGGTTATTGATTTTGTCTCGAAAGACCGTGATGCTCTCGGTATAATAAGTATTAACTGGATAAGTGACAAAGATGACCCGAGAAGCATGAGTTTTGTAAAAAAGATAAATGTTCTTGCGATTTCGCAGCAATTTGTAAATGACGGCACTTTTTACCGCCCTTATCAGGGGTCAATTTATGACAGGTCATATCCTTTTGTAAGAGAAATCTATTTAATTTCAAGGGAGACTTTTAACGGATTGGGATCGGGATTTATCCAATGGGCAACCGCGGAACAGGGTCAAAGGATTGTGCTGAAATCAGGATTGGTACCGGCTACTATGCCAATCAGGCTTGTTCAGATCAGAAATTAGAAATCAGGATATAAATAATCTGATTAAGAATAAATTAAGAAACAAAATAAAGTAATAACATAACAGACATCAACTAAAAAAGCTATGAAACGTTCAATTTTAAGTCCGGTTGTTATACTGGCAGGCTTCTTTTCATTAGTACTGGTTATCAATATAGAGGCTCAGGATCTAAATTCAGCCATCCAGTTAACAAACAGTGAGCAATATGATAAAGCAGAAGTAATTCTTCAGGAACTGGTTAACAAAGAACCTTCAAACAGCAGAAATTATTTTTATCTTGGGGAAAACTATTTGCTTAACTATTTTGCAGACACTATTTCCAACTCGTTAGCTGTTGCAGCAAAGGATGCGAAAGAAAGTTATCAGAAAGGGGTTAAAGCAAATCCAAATGATCCTCTCAATTATGTAGGACTGGCAAAAATTGCCTTTTATCTTGGTGATAATAAAACAGCAGCTGAAATGAGAGCAAAGGCCAGGAGCTTTCTATTACCTTACAAGAAAATAAAGAAAATAACTCCTCCTGCAAGGGAATATGCATTCACTCTGGCTAAAATAGCTGAATCATATATAAAAGACGGAGCAGTTGACACAGCTGTCGCTCTTCCTCTGATAAGAGAAGCAATCAAGATTGACAATAAAAATGCTGACATATATCTGATTGCAGGAGATATTTATATGCTAGTAAATGACGGGTCAAATGCGATAAAGAATTATAATTTAGCTCAATTTGCTGATCCTAAATCCCCTACAGCCAATATGAAAATTGGTTATGTTTATTCAAAGGGCCGGGCTCTTCAATCTGCAATTCCCTATTTTGAAGATGCAATAGAGTTAAATGAAAACTATGCACCAGCTTACAGGGAACTTGGTCAGTTGTACTGGCGGGCAGGCAGACTGGAGCAGTCGAAAGAGAATTTCAAGAAATATCTCGACCTTACTGCAGGAAATATTCCTGCAAAAACCAGGTATGTGAACTCTTTGTTCTATGCAGGGGACTATGATGAAGTAATAAAAAATGTTGAGGAAATTCTTGCTGTTGACAAATCGAGAACCTATATGAACCGTATAGCAGGTTATTCAAGTTATGAAAAAGAAAATGCTGATTATGACAAGGCACTTGAATATATGGAAACTCTTTTTCAGAATGTAGCACCTGAACGGATCATCAGGAAAGACTATCATTATATGGCCAGGATTCTCCTTAAAAAGAACCAGAACTATCCGAAACTGGTTGATGAGCTTAATTCTTTAAAGCCCCAGCTTGAAAGAGAAAGAACGAGATACTCAACAGCAACAACAGCTGCTGACAGGGCAAAATATAAAGTTACCCTTGATGATCTCGCCAAAAAAATTACCAACCTTGAATCGGAGATAAAAAAAGCAGATGTTGAAATAAACAGGGCGTTTGTTGAATATGAAAAAACTTTCAATTTTGACCGTACATATCCTAATTCAACAACATATACAGCGCAGGAAAGATCACTATTAAATGAAGTTGCTGTCAGCTACTACACCTACAGAAGATTCGAGGGGGCAGCAAAGACATGGGCCAAACTGATAGATCCAGCAAAAGAGAACAATATTCCAGATTACATGCAGATTGGAAGGGCTTATTACAATGCGGAGAAGTATAAATCAGCTGACTCAATATTCAATCTTGTATTAAAAAAATCTCCCGATTATCTTCCTGCCTACACCTATATTGCCCGTACATACTCCAAAATGGACCCTGACACAAAGCTCGGACTTGCCAAACCCAAATTTGAAAAGGTCCTTGATGTCGCTGGTAAAGATTCATTAAAGAATTCAGTGGATATGATGGAGGCACTTACATATCTTAGTTACTATAGTATGGAAACAGGCAATTACAGTAAGGCAAAAGACTACTATAACAGGATGATTTCGCTTGATCCAAACAGTAGAGATAATAAGATCAGGGGATACAACGGATTAGGTAACTTGGAAACGAGGGCTGCAGGTCTGGAGAAAACTCTTGAAGGGAAATTAGCATTTCTGGCAAAATCTGCTGAAGCATATGAAAGGATACTTGCTCTTGACCCTATGAATGCAGCTGCAAAGAGCAATCTTAAGTGGGTACAGGATTATCAGGCATCAGTTAAGAAAGGTATTAATCCCAATGAGATAAAAGGTGTTATTACAAATGCTGCCGGACAACCAATCCCCTTTGCATCTATCCGTGTGAAGGATACCGCTGCTGAAAACCTTACAAATACCAAGGGGGAGTATAAGTTTGAGATACCTCAGGGTTCTGAGATACTTATTAT
>DCVC01000186.1:0-1233 GCA_002328625.1 Bacteroidales bacterium UBA2198 | reverse complement strand
AGGATTATAACGAAGGGTAATTAAGTTATTATAGACAGTTAGGGTAGAATATTAAGTTAAAGGTCTTATTAATTTGAGAATTGTTCTAAACTGTGTTATAAATTTAACAATCTTTTATTTCCTATTTGGAAAAAAAAAATTGAACATATATATTTGCAGATCGTAAAAATTTTAACCTAAACAAAATCGATAAAAATGAGTAAACAAGGAAGTTCGTTCAAAGATGTACTGCAGAATGTGTTTGCAGTAAGTGCTATTCTGATAGCTTTTGTGGTTTCCTATTTATTGTTCATTAACATTATGGGTAACCCTGTTAATTTTGAAGGCGGTAATCCAAAGGGACACGCTCTTCAAGGAAACTACCTGGGAATAATATACAAAGGTGGGTATGTTGTTCCTGTTCTTATGACCTGTGTTTTAACCCTTATCATTTTTGTATTTGAAAGGATTATTACTCTTTCAAGGGCAAAAGGAAAAGGCAGGTTAAATACTTTTGTACGTCAGCTCCAGACTCTTCTTACAGAAGACAAAATAGAGGAGGCAATTGAGGCATGCGATAAGCAGAAAGGCTCGCTTGCAAATGTAATGAAGGCGGGATTGGGCCGTTACAGGGATCTTCAGAAAGATAAGGAGCTTGAAAAAGATCAGAAAATCCTTTCTATCCAGAAATCGTTTGAGGAGGCCACTGCTCTTGAACTTCCGATGCTATCAAAAAACATGGTGGTTTTTTCGACCCTGGCATCAGTTTCTGTGTTGATCGGTCTTATCGGAACGGTACTAGGTATGATCCGCGCATTCGCTGCTTTGGCTCAATCAGGAGCTCCTGATGCCCTTGCACTTTCACAGGGGATCTCCGAAGCTCTTGTTAACACTGCATTTGGTATAACCGGGTCAACTCTGGCAATTCTTGCATTCAATTACTTCACAACAACAATTGACGCATATACTTTTAAGATAGATGAAGCTGGTTTCAGCCTTACGCAGAATTTTGCTGCTTCGCTGAAAAGTGCATAATCACAGAATTGTCTTTTGGTTAATCTTACTAATAAAAAGCTACAATGCCAAAGATTAAATTACCAACTAAGTCGCCCCGCATCGACATGACGCCGATGGTTGATACATTCGCTGTAGTTTTGACATTCCTGATGCTTACTGCAACAATGAGGCAACCAGAACCGGCCACTGTTGATACTCCTTTTTCAATATCAGAAAAACCTGTACCTGATTTTAATT
>DCVC01000260.1 GCA_002328625.1 Bacteroidales bacterium UBA2198 | reverse complement strand
TGGTTGGCGGGATTACAAGTTCCATGTTGCTTTCATTGGTAATTGTTCCGGTAGTATATTTGGTAGTTGAAAGAATAAAAGCTAATTTCATTTCCGGAAAAGAAAAGAATTTGGCAAAAATGACTTTCTGAAATTAACCTTCGAGTGGGTACGCAATGGAGGAGAATAAATTATGGCGGAATAATAACTGCCATTGACACTGATGGAAATGCATTGGAATACCTGCATGCGAAAATTATTGACAAAAAACTTGAAAATCAGATAACCACAAGTAATATTTCATTCTTTGACCTGAAAACAGAGCCACATAGCTTTGAAATCATTCTGGCAGAAGGTTTTCTTAATATCGTCGGATTCAAAGAAGGTTTTGTCGGGGTGATGGCTCTGTTAAAGGAAGGGGGGTATTTTGTTATTCATGATGAATATAAAGACCATGAAATGAAATGTGATTTCATAAGAGAAAATAACTGTGATCTGGCTGGCACTTTGTTCCTTGATGAAAGTGTCTGGTGGAATGACTATTACAAGCAACTTGAAGAGGGAATTGAATCTTTGGATACTGAACAAATAATAGATATGTTCAAAGCAGAAATGAAAGAGATAGACTTATACCAGAAGGATCCATCACCCTTTAGATCAATATATTATGTAGTTAGAAGAAAATAATGTAAATTAAACTATAACAGGAAAAATGAAAAACGCAATGACTCTTTTTGGATGCGGCCTAAAACTGGCTTTATTATGTCTGCCATATATCATCCTTTCGTTAATAATAATGATTAAGTATCCGGAGTTTTTTGATATGAGGTTTCTTGATTTTCCTCTCTTTAAGGTATTTGGAATAATATGGTTAGGATTGGGATTAATCTTTTGGATATACTCGGCTGTATATTTTTTGAAATACTTCCAACCCGGTACATTAATTACTAAAGGACCATTTGCTCTCTGCAGGAATCCTATTTATTCCTCTATAATTGTTTTCATTATACCTGCTTTGGCAATAATTTTTCATTCCGGACTAACACTTTCAATAGCTCTGGTTTTATACATCGGATTTAAGATCTCCATTCACGGGGAAACGAGTGTGCTAAGAAAGATATTTGGAGAAGAATATGATGTATATGAAAAATCTGTTATTGAGCTCTTCCCGTTTCCATTATATCTCTTTCCACGAATGAGAATTAAACATTAATAAATGACCTGTTTATGCTATGTCTAATCCTTAGAAAATATTATCATGAAGATTCTTGTAATTGGTGCTAGTGGATTGCTGGCATAGCCGGTAATCAGACACATGGATAAAGCAGGGTTTCAACTCCGCTTGTTTTCAAGAAGTGTAAACCAATCGATGTTTGATAAAGAATTCGAGATGATTCAGGGCGATGTATTTAACCTTAATGATTTGAACAAGGCAATGACCGGATGCGATGCAATTCATCTTTCCATTTCTACTGCAAATGAAGCATTGGCAGCAAAAATAGTTACAGATTCTGCCCAGCAAAAAGGAATACAACTGATAAGTACTATTTCAGGTTGCACTGTGTCAGAAGAGAATCGCTGATTTCCAATGATAGAAAACAAATATCAGGCAGAACAGACCATTATTAACAGCGGTATCCCTTACATGATTTTTCGTCCGACCTGGTTTTTTGAATCGCTTGACCTGATGATAAGAGACGGGAAAGCTATGCTGTTGGGTAAGCAGCCAAATCCATCCCACTGGGTTGTTGCCGACGATTTGGCCAGGATGGTGGCTACAGCTTATGGGAAGCCCGAAACAAAAAGCAAAATTTTCTTCATCTTTGGACCAGAACAACATTTAATGAAGGATCTATTGGAGAAGTATTGCAAACTCCGTTATCCCGAAATTAAAACGGTGTCGTCTGTCCCAATATGGATGATGAAAATGATAGGACTGCTTACAGGTAACAAGCAATTAAAGGGAGTTGCTTCATTATTTGCCTATTTTGAAAAAGTTAATGAGTTGGGTAATCCTGACGAAACAAACGCGCTACTTGGTAAACCAACTACAACATTCGAAAACTGGGTACAATTAAAAGATGGTTAGCAGGTATATGAATACCGCCAGGTAATCTATCCCTTTTAGACTAGCTTTTTCAAAAAATATCATCTAACTTCATCTTCTTCTGAAAAGAAAGTATATATGACCAGATTTCAAAAAAAAAGATCAATTATGTTACTGCTGCTTTATGTTATCTTATTGTGCCTGATTACTTTTTTAACCACATTATTTATTATTAGTCCCGGCAGATTAAAACCCTTTGTAGATCAAAATGGTCGGCTCCTGGCAGGAAGTATTTCTGAAAAAGTATTTATAAAAATTGGCGGGGTAGAACAAGGGATGTTTATCAGAGGAAAGGATTTAAAGAATCCAACCTTGCTTTTTGTGCATGGAGGACCCTCTTTTCCCGAGTATTTTCTGGTTGACAAATATCCTGTCGGATTGGAAGATCATTTTACAGTCTGTTACTGGGAACAACGAGGTGGTGGGATTTCATATACACCCGAAGTTACTCTGGAGAGCATGACTCTGGAACAACTAGCTTCAGATGCAATCGAGGTAACGAATTACCTGTGCTACCGCTTTAACAAAGAAAAGATTTATATTATGGCTCACTCCGGCGGGACAGCTTTTGCAATACAGGCAGTTGCGAGTTATCCGCAATTATTTCATGCATATATAGGAATTGCACAGATCACCCGTCAGGCGGAATCAGAAAAACTGGGTTACAAATATATGATGAACCAGTACCTGGCCAATGGTAATTTAAAAATGGTTGCCAATCTTAAAAAATATCCGATACTGGAGAATGACTCACTTATACTACCTTTTTTAAATTCCGTCTTAAGAGATAAGGCACAGCACGATCTTGGCATAGGTACTATGCATAACATGAGATCAATAATTAAAGATGTTTTTCTGCCTGTCTGGACATGCAGAGCTTATACTGTCAAAGAGAAATTTAGCATATGGATTTCAAAATTCTCATTTATCCCCAAGTCAGGGCTGAGATATCAAATCATCAACATTGACATACCAATTAATGTACCCAGGCTTGAAATTCCGGTATATTTCTTCAGTGGAAGATATGATCTAACTGTTAATAAGGACCTGTCAAAAGAATACCTGGAAAAAATTGAAGCTCCTGTTAAAGGATTTTACACTTTTAACGAATCAGCTCATAGTCCAATGTATGAAGAACCTCAGAGACTAAAAGAAATTTTAAATAAGGATGTACTAAACAAATCAACAGCTCTGGCTGATAAATAAGATTTGTAAATTTCAATGGGAATATGGACAATTTAAGTTGCCGGCTGGCTTTTATATTATGAAAACCTGGAAAACACCTGGCGGATACACAGTAATCCGGATACTATCAGGACGAAGCAATGTTTTTCTCCTAACAAACGGTGAAAAAAATATTCTGATAGATACAAGTCCGAAATTTATATGGAAAAAACTTGTAAAAAGGTTGAAGCTCCTGGAAGTGAATCAAATTGATTATCTGATCTTGACGCATACTCATTACGACCATACTGAAAATTCAAAAAAGATAAGAGAAAAATACAGTTCTAAGATTATAGTACATAAGGATGAGGCATCCTACCTGACATCAGGAGAGAATATTTTGCCAAATGGCACAAACGCGATTACTAAATTAATTATCAGACTGTTTGCAAAACAATTTATGTCTAAATTCAGGTATGAGCCCTGTCAATATGATTACCTCGTTGATTCTGTTTTTGATCTGAGCAATATTGGATTTAATGCATATATAATGCATACACCAGGACATACAATTGGTTCGATGAGTATTATAATTGACGATAATATTGCAATAGTCGGAGACACAATGTTTGGTGTATTTAAATGGTCTGTCTTTCCCCCTTATGCAAATAATATTACCCAGATGATTGACAGTTGGGGGAAGTTACTGAAGACAAACTGCCTGGTATTTATTCCTGCTCACGGATCAGCAAATTCACGACCACTCGTACAAAAAGATTACAATAAGTGGATCAAAAAGATTTCATGACAAACACATAAAAGTACATTTCATTCAGTAATTTTTTTATAATATGACTTTGGGGTGTAAATTTGATACTAAAATAAAAAGTCTAATTATTCATTATGGAAATTGGTGAATTGTTATTTATTGGTTTTTGCAGTCTGGCCGCAATAAATGCTTTATTTTTTGCAGGTTATTTATGGTTCAGACCCGACAGAAATATATATCCGAGTATTTTATTATCACTTTTTTTACTTATCACTGCATATCGTATTACCCAAATGTTGCTGCACGATTTACAGGATGATTTTGACCTTAGCATAAATCTCAAAACTCTTTTCTTCTTCATTCCGACATTTCCGTTAATAGGCCCTTTCCTGTATCTCTATATTAAATCAATATCAATTAAGGATTTTCAATTCAGGATAAAGCAGCTACTTCATCTGGTGCCATTTTTATTGGTTTTAATCATTGACCTGTTAAACCGGGATAATTTTCCCCTTTCGCCTGATAATCGTAAATTTTATATTACTTATTGTATCGAAATTTCGGTTATTTTGATACAGTTTCTGATCTACATTATCATTTCATTCGGTTTTTCCCGGAAATTGCTAAAGAGAGGTATAATTGAAAAATTTCCAAAAGAAAATACAAATCCTTACCAGATAAGAAATATTGTCATTATTATCTCAATACTATGGGTTATTTATGTTCTCTATTGCATGCAAACATACTTTCGTGTTTACTTGCGGACGGGAATAATTGAAGCCTTTTATTACTCACTCTTTAGTTATTGGATCCTTTATAATGAGTTAAGGGGACAAAAAATAACTTCAATAAATAACTTTATCACCAGGTACAAATCCTCAGGACTGACAATTGAAGACGCCATCAGGTATAAATCCGCTCTTCTTGATTATATGAGCAGGAATGAATTACATAAAGATCATAGTATTACACTCGGGAAGCTTGCAAAGTGTCTTTCTATAACACCCCATGCTCTATCTCAGGTAATAAATGAACAACTTTCCAGTAATTTCAATGATTTTATAAATTCATACCGGGTGGAAGAGGCAAAAAAAATGCTGGCAGATCCTGAAAGGAAAAACTTCACAATTGCAAGTATTGCTTATGACAGCGGATTTAATACTCTTTCGGCATTTAATGTTGCGTTTAAGAAATTTACAGGAGTTACTCCATCACAGTTTCGTTTAAAAGATAAATAATCTCCATTGCCTTGTATTAAACGGAGATCCCCATCTTTTGTATTATTCATATCCCTGAATTATAATTCCATCTGACATCTTTATAATCCTGTCTAACTGATTCATGATTCAGATAGGCTAATATCTGCCCCTGCTTTTACTTTGCTTAAGAATTTATAAGTAAAACTCGATATATGCAGATAACAGATGTTTTAAACACTAGCATTAACTGGGACGATATTCCAATTACCAAGAATTCGGGAGAAACTGGTAATACTTATCAGAGAACCGTAGAGCTCGGTAATGTCCGTTTGAGAATAGTGGAGTATTCCCCTGGCTACAAAGCAGATCACTGGTGCTGCAGAGGTCATGTTATTCATCTGCTTGAAGGAGAAATGGTCTTTGAATTAAAAGATGGGGTACTGATAGTTTTAAAAAGAGGAATGACCTGGTGCATGAGCGATAATAGTCAGAATCCGCATCGATCCTTTACTAAAACAGGGGCAGTCTTATTTATTGTTGATTAATAGATATTATTAAAAGAAATAAATAATAAGTAACATGAAGATCAGAGTATCCTGTATATTAATACTTATCCTCAATATTCTGCAATCATTCAGCCAGACGTGTTATATCAGGGCAGGTAAAATCTTTGATGGCAATCAAATACTTAACGACAGAGTTATTGTTATCAGTAACGGATTGATTGAAGGAATATATGAAAGCACCAGTGCGATTTCTGATAGTTCCAGAATAATTGATGCCTCTGATTGTACAGTACTCCCCGGATTAATTGACAGCCATATTCACTTTATGGGAGCGCCAATGCCTTACATAGCTGAAATCGAAAAGCACAGCTGGGGAAAGCTGGCCAGTGAAGGGATATCACTCTTCCCGGAACATCGTTTACATCTGCTTTTAAATGGTATTACGTCAATAATTGATATGGGTGCACCTTTAAAAAGCTACCAGCAAATTGATGAGGCTATGGCTAATGGGAAAATCATTGGTCCTGAACTTTATTATCCCGGGCCATTGATAACTGCACCCAAAGGACATCCGGCAGGTACTTTCTATACCGGACAGCATGACCTGATAACTAATGGAACTTTTCAGGTCAATGATGTAGCTAAAGCAAAAAAAGAAATAGGATTACTTGCAAGCAAAAAAGTTTATTTTATCAAAATTGTTTATGATCAGATGTGGTATCTAAAAGATGGTGTCCCGCGTTTGAGTCTTGAGGTTGCAGAAACAATAGTGGAGGAATCTCATAAACTTGGTCTTAAAGTAATTGCACACGTAGGTTCCGAAAATGAAGCGAGGGAAATGATCAGGATAAATGTGGATGGAATAGAACATGGATTTGCGACAAGCTCAGATAGTGTATTCATGGAGCTTATGGACAAAAATATTTCTTTTACACCTACTTTAAGTGCTTATCTCCATTATGCTCCATCAGCAGTGCCATTTATGCAAAAAACAATTCGGCGGGCAGCTGATCTTAATGTTCCAATTGCAGTTGGAACCGACTACCCGTCATCATATGGTGAAAAATGCGGCGATGATATTTTTGAGGAAATGAATCTGTTGGAAGATAATGGTGTCAGCAGGATCGAAGTATTAAGAGGTGCAACACATTATGCAGCAGAAAAGATAGGCAAAGAAAATGAAATCGGTTTCATCAGAAAAGGGCATCGGGCCAATCTGGTTTTTTATGAAGGACAAATTGATACTGGCAGATTAACATCATCGCGGATATCGGGTACCATGTTGAATGGTGATATGATCATCGAAAAAAGAATGTTGGTTAAGGAGTATTCTCCTTATTTCAAAACAAAGACTTCAATGGTTTTTCCTTACGGTTTCTATGATGCTGTTTCTGAAGTTAATATTGGCATCAGCTATACAAATTTTGATCTGCTCCATTCCGGAATAAGTCTCTACAGTGATGCAGCGTGGAGTACAAGGAACATGTGGTCGATAAATCTCCAGTTTTTCTTACCAAGTCCTATTAAAAAGACTTCTTTAAAGGCGGCCTTTCATTTTGATAATCTAAACAGGTTATACTATGGTACCGGGAACAATACTTTACCTGAAAGTAAGATAGAATATGGGTCTGTTAATTTTAAAGAAAATATTTCAGCTACTACAAAATCGAACAAGTATTGGAAACTAGCTTACACTTTTACGTTAGATCAGTTTAAAACCAAAACAGAGGAGGATGATATTCCATCAACAATAAATGGTGTAAATGGAGGCAATCAAACAATCCTTGGTTTATCTTTTATCTATGATTCACGTGACCATCAGAATAATCCCTGGAAAGGTACAATGATATCTTTAACACCAGAATTTTCACCAGAATTTCTGGGAAGTACAAACCAGTTCTGGAAATTGACTTTTGATGTCAGAGGTTATATATCTATTGTCCCCAGGAATATTTTTTGTGCAAGGCTTCTTTATCGTAGGCATTTGGTGATGTTCCGTATTACTATTTACCTGATTTTGGAGGCAGTATTTTAGGGAGGGGCTATTATACATCCCGATTTATTGATAGAACAGGCATCTATGGGCAGGCAGAATATCGTTTCCCAATCTGGAAAATAATAAGTGGAACAGCATTTTATGATATAGGGCAGGTTCAAAAAAATGCCAATGATTTCAAAATTAATGGTTTTCATCATAACTTTGGTTTCGGACCAAGGTTTAGTTTTGGCTCAAATGAAAATTCAATTCTTGGTATGGACTTTGGATTCTCTAACGAGGGGATGATGGTTTTCTTTCATGCAGGACATACATTCTAATATTAATCATTCACTTATAAAAGGAAACAGAAATGAACACTATAATTTCAGATTCAACCGGATTTTCAGGAAAAGTCTCTTTGAAAAAGATATTGCTCATTTGCGGTATTCTCGCATCTCTTCTATATATTACCGCTACCATCCTTGGGGCGATGCGATGGGATGGTTATAGCTCTACCTATCAGACAGTCAGCGAACTGATAGCTATAAATGCCCCATCAGCACCACTCGTCGTACCGCTTTTCCTCGTTTATAGTATATTGATGTTCGCATTCGGATTGGGTGTCTGGAGATCATCTGATCATAAGCGCGTCCTGCGTATTGGAGCATGCTTTATTGTCGCAAAGGAAGTACTCGGCTTAGCGGCAACACTATTTACCCCGATGCACATGCGTGGACAAGAGACAACGCTTACGGATACAATGCACGCACTTTTAACTGGTGTGGGTGTTTTTCTTTGCATGTTTCCAGCAATAGGATTAGCGGCAACGGCATTCGGGAAGCAGTTTCGCCTCTATTCTATCGGTACTATGCTGATCTTTATTGTGTTTGGTATCGTGTCCTTTCTGGCCGCTCCCCAGCTTGCGGCAAACCAGCCTACACCTTTGTTGGGAGTTTGGGAGCGTGTCAACATCTTTGGTTACTTGTTATGGATCGTGGTACTGGCCATTACCCTCCTGAAGAAAGAAAAGAGGGAAGATTCAATTAAGTCAGCAACTCCTGGCTAAGATTAATCTGGAAATTTTTTAAATGTATTTTGCTTAATTGAAGATAAACTTAAAAAGATAATAAAATGAAAGTTACAGCATTTATTGGCAGCGGAAGAAAAAGACATTCTTACAATGCCTGTGAAAAATTCCTTCAAAATCTGCATACTCTTGGTAATGTAGAGTATGAATTAGTAAGGTTAAGTGATTACAATCTTGGAACCTGTAAAGGGTGCAGGATCTGCTTTGACAAAGGGGAAGAGTATTGCCCGTATAAGGATGACAGGGATAAGCTCCTAGGGAAGATGAATGATTCAGATGGGGTGATATTTGCTTCGCCCAATTACTCCTTCCAGGTATCAGGATTAATGAAAGTCTTCCTTGATCGGATTGGATTTGGCTTTCATCGCCCCGGTTTTTTCGGGAAAACCTTTACCAGTATTGTTGTTCAGGGAATCGGGAAAGGAGAAGATATAGTAAAATACCTTGACTTCGTGGGTAAAGGACTGGGATTTAATGTGGTTAAAGGATGCTGCTTAAAAACACTTGAACCAATGACTGAAAAATCTCAGCAGAAATTTGACAGGATCATTGACTTTCAAAGCAAAAAATTCTATGCACAATTGGTGAAACATGAATATCCTTCTCCTTCTTTATGGTGGCTGATGGTATTCAGGATGGGACGTACCAGCATGCGTAAAATGCTTGATGAAAACTGGCGCGATTACACATATTACAGAGATAAAGGCTGGTTTGAGTCAGATTATTTCTATCCGGTGAAACTGAATCCATTCAAGAAACTGTCCGGCAAAATATTCGATAAACTTGCGCTTCAAATTATAAGAAGCTAATGTCACAAGAAGCCTTTGGATGAAATGAATCAAATTTGAGATAAGTTATTTTAGAATCATTTTACCTTATTTTATAACTAAAATTCTTGCAATTATGGAAAAAAGTAAATCTGATACGGTCTACAAAAATCTTGCTGACCAACCTAAATGGCAGCTCATTATTCTTCTAAGCGTTTTAGGGTATGAGACTGCCGGGGCATTGTCTGGTGGCTTTCTTCTTGCCCTGGCTCCGGACGGAAGATTGATGGATATGCCTGTCGAAATCATGCATGGATTCTTTAAGGATTTTTTAATGCCCGGCTTTATGCTGATAGGGTTAGGAGTTCTAAATGCTGCTGCATTTATCACAGTCTTATTAAAGAATCGCAATGGATGGATCTTTTCCAGCCTGGCACTTGGTGGGCTGCTTATCTGGTTCACTGTTGAAATCATCATTCTTCAGGAGTTTCACTGGTTGCACGCTATGTGGGGTCTCCCTGTCATTTTGGGCATCATGGTCACTATTCCTCTGGTTATTTCCCGCACGATGGAACTTCACCGTTGCTAATGCATCTGAATAAAAGGATTATTATCGAAGAAAATATAACGTATGGAAGTGCCATCTTTTTCAATATCAGAAGTATCGTCAATCATGCTCATAACACTTTACGCCAGAGCGCGAGAGTCAATAAGCAGAAATCCAATCATTAAAGATCCGAAAGCTGTCTCACATACTGAAGAATGTGTTTTATGTATACAACAAAATCAAAGAAAATGAGCAAAGAAAAACAAACAATTCACGAATTTGACTTGAATGTAATTTACGATTATTTTTCAAATGTTGAAAGACAAGGACCAGGAAGTCCGGAAATAACGCTCAAAGCATTGAGTTTTATAGACGGTCTCGCTGAAAAGTCCAAAGTCGCTGATATTGGATGCGGTACAGGCGGTCAAACAATGGTGTTGGCACAAAATATTCCGTGCGAAATTACAGGTGTTGAATTATGGCCAGATTTTATCAATCAATTCAACCAAAACGCCCAAAATAAAAATCTTCACGGCAGAATGAAAGGCATTGTAGGTAATATGGAGAATCTTCCGTTTCAGGAGGAAGATTTAGACTTGATCTGGTCGGAAGGTGCGATTTATAACATTGGATTCAAGCGTGGGCTAAACGAGTGGCGAAAATTTTTGAAACAGGGCGGGTATATCGCAGTTACAGAAAACACCTGGTTTACCGAAGAACGACCTGCCGAAATTCAGGAATTTTGGCAAAAAGCCTATTCCGAAATAGATACAATACCGAACAAGGTTGCTCAAATGCAAAAAGCAGGTTATCTTCCGATTGCCACTTTTGTCGTACCCGAAAGTTGCTGGACAAACTATTATTCCATTATGCAAAAGACTCACGCATCTTTTCTGAAAAAACATAAAGGCAACAAAACCGCAGAAGAATTTGTAAGCTATCAGCGGTATGAAGCAGAGTTATATTACAAATACAAAGCATATTACGGTTATGTATTTTATATCGGAAAGAAGATTTAAATTACATAAACTCAGCCGTCATAGGGATATGGAGTATAAGATCTGTTGATAAATTAACCAAACATCTTTTTCATCTCGCTCTCTTCAAACGGTTTTGTCAGATGAATGTATCGATCCATAATGCTATATGAAGATTGGCCAACCCATTTCAGTATGCTTTTCCAGTTTACTCCCTTTATGACTGCTAATGATATGAAAGTGTCCCTGAAATTATGGCTGGTGTGATCAGTCTTGAATTTTAATTCTTTGTATTCTTCTTTCTCGGCAAGTATTTTTAACAGATCTTCTCACCCCGACAAGTTAAATCTAATGACCGTGTAAATCAGATATATACAAGGCCATTTTCATTAGTAGTACAAAAAGTAGTACAAAAATATTACTCTTTTACCTCTGATCACAGAATAAAGTCTGAGTTGGAACAGAACACAGATCTAATCTTACTGAAAAAAATAAACCTGAGCAGTGTCAGGTAAGACCACGAATGAACCAGCAGGCGGTAACTTCTTAAGCTGATTCGGTTTATGGTTTTTTTCTTCGCAAAACAAATGTTAAAAAAAAATAAAATTTGTCCTTTTGCTCCCTTGCTAACATATTTATTAATGTAGTCAAACAGCTGACTATGACAAATAAATTGTAGAGTATAAAATATTTAAGAAATGAAAGTTTATAAAGCAGAATTTGAAAGTGGTAACTGGTGTTACATTTTCGCAGAAACAGAAAATTGGGCATGGCATTACTTCGATGAAGTAATGTATGAATGCTATTCAATTAAATCATTTGAAGAAATTGATAAAACAATTGCAGGAATAGTTTATATCTATTCAGGTGTGACTAAAAATCAAAATTTACCAGACGAAAATGGAGAATTATACATATGCCGTCACCAAAGAACAGAACGTTGGTATGAAATAATTTGGGTCAGGGTTTTTAGGCATTACTGGTGGAAATTAATCCACTCGATAAAATACTTTGAACGTAAGAAGGTGAAAGAAATAATGGAATTGTTCAAAGAAAATAACAACCAAATTAATCAATCTGATAATGAACAAGACAATAATTCAAATTGAAGCTGAAATAGCTGCAATTATTTAAGGTACACATAATTTGGCTGATCGTATAGAAGCACTTGAAGCTGCCGGATACAATATTATTGCATATGGCTATGTGAAAACCAAGAGTATTAATCATAAGGGCGGCATCGGAAGTTTGTTTTATTTGCCACGAAAGAGAGTATACCGCATTCAGATTGATAATACAGAACTTAAGAAAAATTACCCTGCAGCCTGGTATGTAAATTTACTCGAATCAGAATTAGTCAAAGAATGTTGAGAGTTGCCATTTAAAAATAAATTGAGTGTGAAAACTCGTATATAGCAAATTGGTTAAGACATTATATGACAGTTAATTGTATGTGTGTGATTAATTAAGATCAAGAGACTAAATTGTTTATTTTAACGCTTATCTCTTTATTTCCGGCAAATAATCCATCTCTTAAATCCATGATATTTTTTCTTGCTGATAATGCAGTACCATTTTCAACACTTTTGATATAATAGGAAGTTATAAAAGAGTTATGGGCAAGCCTAAAGTGCAAGCAGACAGCATTTCTACAGGTGATAGCAGGACTAATTCCTGCCTTCAAGTATGCCTCATCGTGAAACGAAAACTCTGTACCTTCTACCAGGAATTTGCCCGCGCGCAAAACTTTTAAAATTCAGTGACATACTAAAAATGGCACATTTGCTTTTGCTCCTAGCCTCAATCCTCCACCTCTTGCATAAGCAAAAGAGTCATTTATTATTTACATAATTATGTTCTATATCACTACAGTCAGGTTAATCCTGACAATTGGCCTATAAGTAATAATTTATTTTTTCTGGCCTGGTTTAGGCAAAAGGACATGAATTGTTTTGATTATAAGGAGGCGTTTAATGCCCTCCCCGATTCTAAAGAAAGTGCAGTCAGAGAATTACTTAGTGATATGACAAGACGAGGGCTGTTGAAGAGATTGAAAGAAGACAAGTATTTCATTATTCCGTATGAACAGGATTCTGGTTCTTTCATGCCTGACTGGCACCTGGCAGCGGAGTGCCTTCTGCTGATCATTTTTCCTTTTTTTGGAAGTTGAGGATCAATCAGAATATATGAAGCTGTTTTCAAATGTTGAAGAGCATTTATAATATTGTTCTTTATTTCAAGTAATTCGAATAGAAATCCCATTCGTTTTATTACAGCCTGAGAATTAAATCTTTTAATATACTCGAATAACTTTTTAAAATCGAATTGGTCTTTCGAAACATAAATAGCCTTTGCAATATCAACGATACCACCTGCGTAACCAGGATTAAAAAGACAATCGATTATAGTTTTTTCAAGATCTGAGCAATTTACTTTGTTATAACTGTCAATCCATGTCTTTCGATAACCGAAAAAATGATTCTCATTATGGTAGATGATTTGAAATGGAACATTTTTTAAGGTTAAAACAGAAGGCCTGACTTGCTTTGGGACAACTATCTGTTCTTTAAGTGAAGGTTGCGTTGTCAAGTCAAGAATATGTAATGCGGAATATATAAAGAAATAATCTCTGTAAGGTACTGTTCTTAAACATTATAACAGATTTAATTGCTGTTTGGAATCTTCTTTGCCAAATTTTCTCCTGCTACATAATTTTATAAACTGACACATAGTTTATTGTGAAACATTGTTTGTCGGATTTGAAACAAAATAGTCTTTTAATTAAAAACCATGTGCCTAATTGTATTCAAATACCTTTAAAATATGGATTATCTAAAGGTAAAAGAAGATGGTGATAATAAAAGGAGATTTTTCCCTTCTAATCAATCCTTTATGTAATTTTTCGAATATCATTGATTACTTTAAGCTGTCAGTTTTTTGTTTCAAATCACGTATGATAAAACGAACATTCATATTTGCAATGGTCCTGCTGGCAGGATTTACCAGTCTTACTGCCCAGGACTCGCCTCAGTTCCTCGGACCAAAGAGGAATAACACTTCACCCCAGAAGGGAATACTCCGCAGCTGGCCAGCAGAAAGTCCGCAAGTACTCTGGACATCAAATATAGGCCCCGGGTACGGCGGTCCCGTAGTAAAAACGGGAAAGGTTTATTTACTCGACAGGGATGATAAAACCGGCGATATTATGAGGTGTTTTGACCTGAACACCGGGAAGGAATTATGGAGATACAGTTATGATGCACCGGGATCAATTCAGTACCCCGGTTCAAGAAGTGTTCCTTCAACCGATGGCAACAGGATTTACTCCTGTTGCCCATATGGTGATCTTTACTGCATTGATGTCAATACACATAAGCCTGTCTGGAACAAGAACATAATGAAGGATTTCGGGGGAACGAAAATACCGGTGTGGGCGATAACCCAATGTCCGCTTATATACGGCAATCTGTTAATCGTATCTTACTCCAGGGATCCTGATGCCGGATTGGTCGCCTATAACAAGCTGACAGGAGATATCATCTGGAAGACAGAAGCCATTGGAAATGAAACTTACGCCAGTCCGACCATTGTAAAGATTGCGGGAGAGGATCACCTCGTAATGATATTTTCATCTTTTGTTTCCCGGGGCAGGATAATCGGGATGAAACCACAAACCGGGAAAATTCTCTGGGAATACAACGACTGGGAGAATGTCATTCAGATAGCTCCAGCTTTTGATGCCGGCGAAGGCAGGATTATGGCAGTTGGAGGATATGACCTCGGAACAGCAATGATAAAAGTCGAAAAAAGGGTTGATGGCAGCTATACTGTAAAAGAGCTTTTCAAACATAATGATTTCGGTGATCACACCAAACCACCAATATTGTATAATGGATATTTCTATGCCCAGTTCTCAACAAACAACAAACGTGATGGCCTGTGCTGCATGAGCATGGGTGGCAAGGTTATGTGGAAAACAATACGCAAGCCTAACTTTGATAAATGAACCTCTATTTCTGCTTCAACAGTTGCGAAAGCAGCCAGGACGAACAATCCTACACGATGAGATCAATAAGCAGGGACATTTGTATGTTCTGACCAGCCAAAAAACTTTTAGTGCGGCCGTTCATTGTGCGACATCCGGAAATGACTGGAATGTCTCTGTTCAGAGTGATTTCTTGCTGAATGCTTTCAAATGCCGCGGGATGTGCAGGATCATGGGGAAAAAATACATCATGCCCGATGCAAGGGTATGCGGCATCTGCGTTTCTGTGTGTCCTTACGGAAAGACAAGATATCTGAAGTCATTGAAAATGTGATATATCTTTTTTGCCGTAATCAACATTTTAGTTTAAATTTGAGTTTATATTAATCTGGTATATATGATACCTATACTGTCATTCAGAGTTATTATGTTATCAGGGAATCCCTTTTCGAGGCTCTTAATAGTCATATTATTTTCGTTAATTTTCCTGAATTGTGAATCATCTGCACAGAATAACAGCATAATCTGCACCCATTATAATGTCAATAACGGTTTGTCAAACAGTGTTGAATACGTTTATGTTGACAGGGAAGGCTTTGCGTGGTTCGCTTCTACAACAGGCCTACAGAAATTTGATGGTTACAATTTTACCAACTATGTAAATAATTCAGAGGATACTTCGTCTCTCTCCTATAATTTCATTTCAACACTTTTTGAAGACAGGGATGGGAAAATATGGATTGGAACGCTGAAGGGATTGGATGTTTTTGATAAGGAAAAGGATGTTTTCTCCCATATGAAAAACGATCCATTAAATAAAGCAGTATCAAATATCAATGTAATCGAGAGAGGACGAAAGGTTATTGTACAGGATGCGGAAGGGTTCTTATGGGTCAATACTATGACTTCAGGACTGATTAAAATAAATGCAGGGACCACCAGAAGTGCTGAGCAATTCCATGGTGATCTTGAAGGAGATATTATTTATGACAGGAGTAGAAACGTGTTGTGGATTGCTTCTGACAGGCTTAAAAAATTCGACATCCTGACAAAGCAACTGGAACATTTTTACATAAGCGAGGATGTTTTACGGGGAGTTACAAAAATCAATTCTGCAGTTATGGATCAAGGAGGGCTGATCTGGCTTGGTACAAATGCCGGCCTTGCTCTGTTTGATAAGGAAACCCTCAGCTTTTGCACTCTTCAGGGATACCTTAGCAGACTTAATCCCGGTACCACTGAGACGTACCTGTGGAGTTTAGAGCCAATAACAGCTCTTTATGAAGATGACAAAGGATTTATGTGGATAGCAATTGAGAAATCCCTCTTTAAGATCAATAAAAAAGATGGCAAATACTCAGTATATTCACATGAGCCTGATAATCCCCTATCGCTTCTGGATGAAAGAATTATCGGTATTTATGGTGGCAGGACTGGAGTGCTCTGGGTATCGTTTAAAGGCAAAGGTGTGTCAAAGGTCAAGATTAATCTTAAGGATTTCACCTGGTATAGGAATATTCCGGGTGATCCAAACAGCATAATCGGAAATATTGTAAGATCAGTCCATAAAGACAAAAACAGAAATTTGTGGATAGGAATGTATAATGACGGGCTAAACAGGATCATGTCCGGAGAAAGCCAGAGGATGTTACATTATAAATATGATCCTGCTGACAGAAATTCAATCAGTTCGGATTACATTACTGCTATTTATACCGATAGGGGAAACAGATTATGGATAGGGACATTTGATAATGGTTTTTGTGTTGCTGAAAATATCTATTCTTCAGATGATTTGAAATTCAGAAGGTTTCTCTTTGAAGACCATACCGAAGTTCCTGATATCACAGAAGATGCTGCAGGCAGGATATGGATTGCCACAATAAAGGGTTTTTATCTTTACGAACCAGCCAGCAAACAACTTTTTCACTACGGAGACAAGGTAAATCAATTGCCTGAGATGAAAGGAATTAATATACAATCGGTTGTTTATGAGCCGCCGAATGTTTTCTGGTTCGCCTCCTGGAACAGGGGGCTGTGCAAGTTCTATGTCAATTCAGATACCCTTTTAACCAATCTAAATAAAAAAGATAGTCTGGTTATTTATGATAACATAACTGACATTAGAAATTCAAAAATTGACAACGGCTTTCTTAAAATATATAAAGATAAAAATAATGTAATATGGCTTGCTTCAAATGTTAATGGACTGATTAAAGTTACTGAAAAAGATGGAGGCATGGAATTTATAAAATATGATAAATCAAGAGGCGCTCCTGATAATTCCGTATATAGTATAGCAGGTGACAAGGATGATAATATCTGGTTCAGTACAAATCATGGATTAGGAAAGCTGGTAACGAAAACAGAACAAATCAATACCTATTACGAAAGTGATGGCATACTGTCAAATGCTTTTATCTGGGATGCCGGCTGCCAGAGTGAGAATGGCGAAATATTTTTTGGCGGAATTAACGGGCTCATCAGCTTTTTTCCGGAAAAGATCATGAATGATACCACATTATATCCTGTTTATATTTCAAGATTAGTTATCCAGAACAAAGAAGTGAAGATAGGAGATGAAATAAATGGAAGAAAGATACTATCCAAAAGTATACCGTATACAGATAAGATAACATTGACCCATCTTGAAAGAGCATTTTCTCTTGAATTTGTCGCTTTGAACAACCTTGATCCGGAGGAAACCCAGTACGCATATAAACTGGAAGGTTTTGACCAGGATTGGATCTATACCGCTTATGACAGAAGATATGTTACATACACAAACCTGGAGCAGGGATTATATCAGTTCATGGTTAAAGCCTCAAACAGCGATGGTGTGTGGAATGAAAAACCAGCTGTTTTGACTATCCGGATATTGCCGCCATGGTGGAGAACCCCCTTTGCACTTGTCTTGTTTTCAATAGCCTTTATTTTTTTGCTTTACCTGTTCCGAAGGTTAATACTTATGAGAGCCCGTTTAATACATGATGCAAAGCTTCAGCAGGTAAGAAGGGAAAAAGCAGAGGCGCTTTATAATGTAAAAATGGAGCTCTTAACCGATATTTCACATGAGTTTCGTACGCCGCTTTCATTGATCCTTGCTCCTTTGCAAAATATCATTGCTTCAGTTGCAAATGATCCCAGACTTGCTAAGCAAACAACTCTGATAAGGAAGAATGCGGACCGGCTTTTAAGATTGACAGACCAGATCACTGATTTACGGAAGATTGATCTTAACAAGATGACACTCAGATTGAAGAAAGGGGATGTCGTTGAAAAATTAAGAGAAATTACCAGCTCATTTGATGAAATTTCTCAGCAGCGATCAATGAATCTGGAGTTTACTTCTGAATTTGAAGCCAGCGAAAGTTATTTTGACGAAAGCTGCCTGGAAAAGATCATGTATAACTTGCTGTCAAATGCATTCAAATATACTCCGGATGGAGGATTAATCCAGGTGACTTGCAGAATGGTGCAAAATGGAATTGATCCCTCCTTAGATATTCCTGATGGAGAGTATATTGAAATAACAATAAAGGATAATGGCATAGGTATTCCGCAGGAACAAATGGGACATCTTTTTGAGAGATTCTTCAGAATCGAAAGACATGATTCTATCATCCGGAGGGGAACAGGTATCGGGCTTGCATTAACAAAAGAGCTGGTCGAACTTCACAGGGGTAAAATATTCATACAAAGCGATGAAGATAAAGGCACCAATTTTAAGATACTTCTGCCCACAGGCAACGAAATCTGGACTGATGATCAGATATCAGGAGTGAGCGGGGAAGAGAAAGAAATGACGGGTTCATTTCAATCTTATCTCTTAACTGAGGAGCATGAATATGTCCGCAGATACTCAGGTAGAAATAATAAACCTGGAAATCAAGCGAAGAGCCCTGTAATTTTAGTTGTGGATGATGAAGTTGAAGTCAGAACCTATATCAGGGATCATTTCGAAAATAGTTACTGTATTTGCGAAGCCTCTAATGGATTAAACGGGCTTGAGATGGCCATTAGAAATAACCCGGATATTATTATTGCTGACATAATAATGCCTGTCATGGATGGGAATGAGATGTGCAAAAAGCTGAAAGAGGAGATCAGAACCAGTCATATTCCCATAATAATGTTAACGGCCCGATCATCAATGGACAACAAAATTGAAGGGTTGGAAAAAGGTGCGGATGCATATATTGAAAAACCTTTTTCAATTGATCTGGTTGAAGTACAGATAAGGAATCTTCTTGAAAATAGGAGAATCATCAGGAATAAATTCAGTAAGGAACTCTTAATTAAACCATCAGATATTGCTGTTACATCCATCGATGCTGATTTTATTCAGAAAGCAATATCAGTTGTAGAAAAAAATATCTCAGATCCTGACTTTAGTTCTGATAAGTTCTGCAAGGAAATCGGATTGAGCAGGAGCAGCCTTCACCGGAAACTTGCAGCTCTTACTTCCCAGTCTGCCTCTGAATTTATCCGTACTTTAAGACTCAAACGGGCAGTCAACCTCCTCGAACATAGTGGTCTGTCTGTCGAGGAAGTTTCATATAAGGTCGGTTTTACATCACCGGCTTACTTCACAAAATGTTTCAAATCTCTCTTTGGAAAAACTCCATCCGAATATATAAAGAAATAATCTCTGTAAAGTACTGTTCTTAAACATTATAACAGATTTAATTGCTATTTGGAATCTTCTTTGCCAAATTTTCTCCTGCTACATAATTTATATAAACTGACACATAGTTTATTGTGAAACATTGTTTGTCGGATTTGAAACAAAATAGGCTTTTAATTAAAAACCATGTGCCTAATTTTATTCAAATACCTTTAAAATATGGATGATCTAAGGGTAAAAGAAGATGGTGAAAATAAAAGATTGAAAGTATGGGAATTGATTATTTTCTTGATTCTGGTTCTGTTTGTTATGGTTGGCATGCTTTTCCTTATATAATTAAAATCAATAGAAATCTTAATCATCATATAACAGGATCTATCTACCCTAAATTAATGAATATGAGAAAAGAATGCTTTAGCCGTTCACACTAAGTGGAAACAGGAAAGCAGATAATCAACGAATCATTTCATATATTCAGACTTCACTTGACGAGTGGAAAAGTGACTGACTTAAGTTTTATGAATTTTTATCTTTTATTAACCTTAAAACTGACTTCTTATGGGTACAATTGACTGGATCGTACTGGGACTCTTCTGTCTTGGTCTGGTTGCAATTATCATCTGGGTGGCTAAACAAAAGGATAAGACTTCCACAGATTATTTCCTTGCAGGCCGGGATGCCACATGGCTGGCAATAGGATCATCAATATTCGCATCGAACATCGGATCAGAACATCTTGTCGGGCTGGCCGGGGCAGGGGCTTCAAGTGGAATGGCAATGGCACACTGGGAGATGCATGGATGGATAATACTGATACTCGGCTGGTTTTTTGTTCCCTTTTATGACAGAAGCGGGGTCTTCACAATGCCTCAATTCCTCGAAAAAAGATATAATAAAGGTTCACGTAGTATCCTCTCTATAATCTCACTTGTCAGTTATGTCTTCACGAAAGTTGCTGTAACAGTCTATGCCGGCGGTGTTGTTTTCAAACAGGTATTCGGTATCGAATCGATGTTTGGTATCGATTTTTTCTGGATCAGCGCTGTCGGCCTTGTGGTGCTTACAGGGATATACACTACACTGGGAGGTATGAAAGCTGTACTTTGGACATCCGTGCTGCAAACACCAATACTGTTAGTCGGATCACTCGCTGTTCTGATAATCGGCCTTGTAAGGCTTGGCGGATGGGATGAGATGATGCGGATATGCCAGGCAGTGCCTGTGAATGACTATGGCGACACAATGACAGATCTTATAAGGTCTTCGAAAGATCCTGAATATCCATGGACAGGCGTTATCCTTGGTTCGGCAATAATAGGATTCTGGTACTGGTGCACCGACCAGTATATAGTTCAGAGGGTACTGTCGGGAAGAAATCAGACTGAGTCACGCCGCGGTGCAATTCTCGGGGGGATGTTCAAGCTTACCCCGGTATTCATCTTCCTCATCCCGGGAATGATTGCTTATGCTATGAACTATAAAGGAATGATCACACTTCCTGATTCTGATTCTGCTTTTTCAGTCCTGATCAGGGAACTGCTGCCAATTGGTTTCAAAGGCCTTGTTGTGGGAGGCATACTTGCGGCTCTGATGAGTTCGCTGGCCTCACTCTTTAACTCCTCAGCAACACTGTTCACGGTTGATTTTTATAAGAAATTCAAAACTGAAGCTTCTGAAAGCGAGCTTGTAAAAGTGGGAAGGATCGCAACTGTAACTGTGGTTGTCCTTGGAGTTCTTTGGATACCGGTCATGAAGGGCCTTGGCAAAGTTCTTTATGCATATCTTCAGGATGTTCAGTCGCTGCTTGCACCAGGTATTGCTGCCGTATTCCTTCTTGGCATAGCCTCAAAGAAAACCACACCTGTGGCAGGACTTGTTGGACTTATCACAGGTTTTGTCCTTGGAATGTTAAGACTCGCACTCAAGATCTTTGCCGCGGGCATAAACCAGGATAGTATTATTTACCAGGTTTTTCTTGCACCCAACTGGCTACATTATGAAATTGCATTGTTCTTCCTCGTAATATTGGTTATGGTAATAACAAGCATGGTAACCAGGAAGGCGGATCCTGAAGCTATTCGCGGACTTTATGTCGGATCGGCAACGGAAGAAGAAAAGGCAATTACAAGAGCAAGCTGGAATAACTGGGACCTGCTGTTCTCAGGATTAGTGATAGTTGTAATAGTATGGTTCTATGCATATTTCTGGTAAGATGAAAATGGCAATTACCCCTTCCCTGTCTTCCCCCAGGGGGAAGGAGCGAACTCTCTGTGCACTCCGTGCTACCATGTGTAACTTAAAAATAAATTATGAAAAGTATTAATTTAAAAGAGATCTGGTTCATAACAGGCAGCCAACACCTTTACGGGCCCGAAACATTGAAGCAGGTTGCAGAAAATTCCGGGGAAATTGCAGCATCGTTAGATAAATCTCCTTTAATAAATCAGAAGATCGTATTTAAGCCTGTGCTTACAACACCTGATTCTATAACTCAGATCTGTATCGAAGCAAACAGTTCATCCGAATGTATCGGACTTATTGCATGGATGCATACTTTTTCGCCGGCCAAAATGTGGATAAGGGGTCTGTCACTGCTTAATAAGCCGCTCCTCCACTTCCATACCCAGCTGAACCGCGATATACCCTGGGAAACAATTGATATGGATTTTATGAACCTTAACCAGTCGGCCCATGGCGACCGTGAATTTGGCTTCATCGGTGCCAGGATGAGAATGAACAGGAAGGTTGTCGTCGGACACTATCAGGATGAAGAGGCTATTGAAAAAATTGCAGTATGGGTAAGGGTAGCCGCGGCATTCGATGATGCAAAGCACATGAAAGTTGCCAGGTTCGGCGATAACATGCGTGATGTTGCTGTTACAGAAGGAAACAAGGTGAGTGCGCAAATTCAGATGGGCTATTCTGTTTATGGTTATGGTATCGGGGATCTCGTAAAAGTCATTGATGATGTAACTAATGCATCAGTTAAGAAGCTCCTCGAAGAGTATAGCTCTGAATATGAGATCAATAAAGATGTTGCAGGCTCGGATACCCTTAAAGAAGCTGCAAGGATAGAAGCAGGGATTAGGAAATTTCTTGAAAACGGCGCTTTTAAAGCTTTCACGACAACATTTGAAGATCTTCACGGGCTTAAGCAGCTTCCCGGAATAGCAGTGCAGCGGTTAATGGCAGATGGTTATGGTTTTGGAGCCGAAGGCGACTGGAAAACAGCAGCCCTTGTCCGCTCAATGAAAGTAATGGCTGAAGGTCTGCAGGGTGGAACATCCTTTATGGAAGATTATACATACCATTTTAATCCTTCAGGAATGAGAGTGCTGGGAGCTCATATGCTTGAAGTCTGCCCTACTATTGCCCTGGGAAAACCAAAGGTTGAAATTCACCAGCTCTCGATAGGAGGCAAAGCTGATCCTGCAAGGTTTGTTTTCAAAACCGCTCCGGGGAAGGCAATAAATGTATCGGTTGTTGACCTGGGTAACAGATTCAGGATGATCGTAAACGATGTTGAAGTTGTGAAATGTCCTGACATGCCAAAGCTGCCCGTGGCAAGTGTTCTTTGGAAACCTTTGCCTGATCTTAAAACCGGAGCTGCAGCATGGATTATTGCAGGGGGAGCGCATCACACTGGTTTCAGCAATGCGATAGATGCAAGTTATCTTGAAGATTTTGCTGAGATGATGAGTATCGAATATGTACACATCGGCTATGGTTGTAACCTGGCAGAGTTTAAAAAGGAGCTCAGGATGAATGAAGTGTACTACAGGAGCGTCGATCTTTGAATAATGAAATGTTTTCTGGGGTAATCCACTGCTAAGCAACCTTGAAGAAAGAGGTGCAGGGTACCGCTAAATCTTAGCTTGATTTGATTAATTATACCTTTAAAAAGAGTTATCATGTTAAGAGTAACTGTAATTTTGCTTCTGCTTCTCATAACATTTGGAAGCAGCTTTGGACAGACAACCCCCGCGAACAAACCTGTTCAGATTTGGGAAGAATCGGTAAGCATTCCCACCTATCTTGTCGATCCGCCAAGCTCAACCCCTATATTTTACGAAGGGAGATCATACCAGGGAGCTCAGGGAAGAATATATCCCTATCCGCTTAACCAAAGCCTGACAAACAGGAAAGTTGACCAGGAACACAAAATGATATTCCTTGAAAACGAGTATATTAAAATCGATGTTTTCCCCGATATTGGCGGAAGGTTATGGGGTGCGCTTGATAAAACAAATCAATATGATTTTATCTACCGTCAGCATGTTATCAAACCGCAACTCGTCGGAATGCTTGGTGCCTGGCTGGAAGGAGGAATTGAGTGGAATTTCCCGCATCATCACAGGCCGAATGCTTACATGCCTGTTGATTATGATCTTCAGACTAATTCTGACGGAAGTGCAACCTTGTGGATTGGAGAACTTGAACTGAGAGACAGGATGAAATTCATGCTTGGGATTTCAGTTTATCCCGGCAAATCATTTTTTGAAGTTACTTTCAAGCCTTTGAACTCCACTCCTTTCACAAATTCATTCTTATATTTTGCAAACACCAGTGTTCACACAAATGACAACTACCAGGTTATATTCCCTCCTTCAACTCTTTTTGGAACGTATCATGCGAAGAATCAGTTTCTCAGGTGGCCTATATCACATGAGGTCTTTAATGGGATTGATTATACCAAAGGAGTTGATGTAAGCTGGTGGAAGAATCACCCTGACTGGACATCGATTTTTGCCTTCAATTACACTGACGATTTCCTGGGGGGTTATGATCATGGAAAAAATGCCGGCACAATAATAGTCTCGAATCATAACATCGCACCTGGTAAGAAATTCTGGACCTGGAGCAACGGGCCCAGGGGTAAGGCATGGGATAAAGCGCTGACAGATAGTGACGGCCCTGCTCTTGAGCTCATGGTCGGCGGATATTCCGATAACCAGCCTGACTATAGCTGGCTGCAACCATATGAATCAAAATATCTTAAACAGTACTGGTATCCGATCCGTGAAATAGGAGGTGTTAAAAATGCCAATATTGATGCTGCTGTTAATCTTGAATTTCCTGCAAAAGGAAAGGCTCGAATCGGTTTAAATACAACATCAGCCAGAAATGGTTCACGAGTAGTAGTGACTATCAACGGGGAAGTATTCCTGGATGAAAAGATAAATATTGACCCGGCACATCCGTATGTCAAAGAGATACCTATTCCGGAAATTATCAGGGAAACAGATACCAGGATAGCATTGCTGACTGCAGATGAAAAAGAGCTGATCAGTTATCAGCCTGTGGAAAAGCAGGATTTACCTCTGCCTCCCGTAGCAGAACCACCAAAGCAACCAGGACAGATCGGTACTGTAGAAGAATTGTACCAGACAGGCTTACGTCTTACACAATTTCATAATGCCACGTTAACACCATACCCCTATTATGAAGAAGCTCTGAAAAGAGACTCCGGCGACTACAGGGTAAACACCGCTCTTGGATTACTTTACTTAAGTAGAGGCATGTTTAACAAGGCAGAAGAACACTTGCAGACTGCCGTAAACAGGATAACGGCAAATTATACAAAACCAAGAGATGGTGAAGGATACTACTATCTTGGTATCTGCCAGCGCTTTTTGGGTAAAGAAGATGAAGCTTACAAAAATCTTTATCAGGCTACCTGGAGTTATGCATTTCACTCAGCTGCTTATTTACAGCTTGCAGAGATCGACTGTGGGCGGGGCAATTTCGATATTGCCCTTGAACATCTAGACAGGTCCCTTTCAACAAATGCAAATAACAACAGGGCTCTGAATCTGAAATCGGCCGTTCTGAGGAAGCTTGGCAATAATTCAGAAGCTCTTGAAACAAGTACAGAAACCATGAAGTTTGACCATCTTGATTTCTGTGCACGGTATGAGAAGTATCTTTCCCTTAAAAATCTTGGAAAAAATCAGGAATCTGCTGAAGTACTCTCTGAATTAAAGAATAAATTAAGGGGATATACAGAGTCATACCTTGAACTTTCAATAGGATATGCAAATGCCGGACTCATTGATGAAGCAATAGACGTACTTTCCAATCCCGGCCTTGTACCTGAAAACTTTGGAACCTCATCTCCCATGATTTCATATTATCTTGGTTATTACTGGTCAAATAAAGGCGATGCTTCAAAATCTCTCGATTTTCTTAAACTTGCCTCCAGGACTTCGCCGGATTACTGCTTCCCTTTCAGGATAGAAGAGATTGGTATACTTGAATATGCAATTAAAGCGAATCCGTCCGATCCAAAAGCTCCATATTATCTTGGTAATCTGCTTTATGATTTTCAGCCGGAAAAAGCTGTCAGGCTGTGGGAGGCTTCAAGGGAAATTGATGATGGATTCTCGATGGTTCACAGAAACCTGGGCTACGGCTATGCAAAAACAAATAACGACCTGCCTGCGGCAATAGCCAGCTACGAAAAAGCAATATCACTCAATAATAAGGATCAGAGGTGGTTCTATGACCTGGATATCATGTATGCTGCAGCAAGGACAGATCCTGCTAAAAGACTGAAATTCCTTGGGGCAAATCATGTTATGCTTGTCAATGATAATATAGTTGAAGGATTATCAAGGGAATTGTTACTGCTGGTACAGCTCGGTCAATATGACAGGGCATTGGAAATATTCAGGAGCAGGATTTTTCCGCAGTTTGAAGGTGTTGACAGGATATACTCACCATATCTCAATGCCCTGTTGCTCAGAGGACATAAGAATCTTAAAGAAGGAAAATATAAAGAAGCATTGAATGATGGTCTGTCTGCGCTAAAGTATCCCGATAACATGATAATTGACCAGGCATACAGGGGTGGTCGAACCGGTGAAGTATATTATTTCATCGGGCTTGTTTATGAAAAAATGGGTAATATGAGAAAAGCCAGGGAAGCCTGGAATGAAGCCGTTAGTCTGAGGGAATCCGACCGGAGAGTTTCATCTGAAACAGCTTTCTACAGGGCATCATCTCTTAAGAAGCTGGGCAGGAAAGAAGAAGCAGAGCAGTTGTTTGACGGTTTGATTCGTTCAGGAAAGGCCAGGATTGAAGCTGAACAAATAGATTTCTTCGAAAAATTCGGAGAAAGAGGCACACAGGATGATAGAAGATCTGAAGGTCATTACCTGGCTGGTCTTGGTTATCTGGGAAAAGATATGCTTACAGAGGCCGGGCAAGAGTTTACGGAAGCAGTAAAGTTAAATATCAATAATATCTGGGCAAAAAAGTATCTTTTTGATCTGTCATCAAAGTAGTCTGGGTTTAGTGGGGTAATGTGCTCTTTATTAGGCACGGAGAGGCACTATGCGTCTACGACATAAGTAAGAAATAATAACCTTGCCGGCTTACTTTTTTTTTAAAGTTTCCACCGGGGGGCGCCCGGGATGCAAAAAAGCCGGAAGAGCAATAATTGAAAGAAAAGGGAATAACAATCTCATTTCTCTCTTGATTCTTATGTCACCTGATACATAATTTATTTAAACTGACACATAATTAATAGTGAAACATTAGTTCTCGGATTTGGAACAAAAATGTCTTTCCAATTAAATACTACTGGTTAGATTTGTTTGAAAGACGATAGGTTAAAAATGGATGATATAAAGGCAAAAGCAGATGGTAATGATTGTTTTCCTGATTCTGGTAACTACAGCATGCTAAAAAGTCAAAGGAAATATCATCATGCTATCAATATTGACAGGGTTAAATAAGTTAAGGTTAGTTGGTTAGGGTTAGTTGGTTAGGGTTAGTTGGTTAGGATTAGTTGAGGTGAATCGGGCATGGTATAGTTCCTTGATCTGGATGGGTCCTGTATCATGCCCTTCTTTAATGCTAAATATTCATGGAATTAGATAAAACAATTTGCCTGAATACAAAACCTGAATAACAGAAATTTATGAAAAGAATTAAGACAATAATCAGTTATGGAGTAGCAGCTGCGGTTCCACTTGCAAGTCTTGTTCTCCAGACTTGTAATAATAAACCAAAGCCGAATGTGATTTTCATCCTCCTCGACGACCTTGGCTATACCGACATGGCATGCAATGGGAGCAGATTCTATGAGACACCAAATATCGACCATCTTGCCCATCAGGGTGTTATGTTCACCAATGCCTATGCTGCCTGCCCGGTATCATCACCAACAAGGGCCGCTATCATGACAGGAAAATATCCTGTCAGAACAGGTATCACTGATTGGATACCAGGACGACAGGCATCAAACAACGGCTCGTCGTATGACAAGCTCATAGCCCTTCCTTTCCGACAGCAACTCGAAAGGGACGAGATCACCGTTGCTGAAATGCTAAGAGATAACGGCTACAAAACCATGGTATCCGGCAAATGGCACCTGGGTGAAGACCAACAGTTCTGGCCTGAGAACCAGGGATTTGACATTAACAAGGGAGGCACGGGTCTGGGATATCCAAACATGAGCGGAAAGGCAAACGGCTATTTTTCTCCTTACGGCAATCCCAGGCTCGAGAACGGTCCCGACGGTGAATACCTGACCGACAGACAAACCGATGAGGCAATACGGTTTATTAAAGAAAACCGTACCAGACCATTCTTTGTATATCTGTCATATTTTGCTGTGCATAATCCTATGCAGGCTAAGGAGGAACAAATAGCCTATTTCACTCATAAAGCTGATTCACTCGGATTATCAAAGGCTGATCCTTTTACCTCCGACCCCGACTGGATAAGACCTACAATGAGCGATAACTTCAGAGAGCGAATAATTCAGAGCAACCCGGTCTATGCGTCTATGATCTATAGTGTCGATGAAAATATCGGAAGGCTGATGAGCAAGCTTGATGAGCTCAGACTGGATAAAAATACTATAATCATTTTCACATCCGACAATGGGGGTTTGGCAACCGCTGAAGGATCACCCACATGTAATGCTCCCTTAAGAGCAGGTAAGGGATGGCTTTATGAAGGCGGAATAAGGGTCCCTCTTATTATAAGGTACCCGGGAAAAGGAGAGCCGGGCACTGTAATCCATTCACCAGTTTCATCAATAGACTATTTTTCTACTATTGCTGAAATGACAGGTTCCGATGCCGGGAGAGCTGAGCCCGATGGAATAAGCTTCACTGCTCTTTTCAGAGAAGACAATCTGCCGGAAAGACCCCTTTTCTGGCATTATCCCCACTATTCAAACCAGGGTGGTTACCCTGGAAGTGCTGTCAGGCTCGAGAAATACAAGCTTATTGACAATTTCGTATCAGGAAGACAGGAATTGTATGATATTGAGGCGGATATTTCGGAGACCAGGGACATTTCCTCGTCAAACCCGGGCAAGACAAAAGAACTTTATGACATTTTGAATAATTGGAGAAAGGCAACAGATGCGAAAATGATGGAGTCAAACCCGAAATGGAACGGAGACAGGTGATGCAGAACTTATTGGTTATAATCCCAGAAATGCCGAAGCAGATATTTCAACAATTCTGCTTAAGGCGGGAAAAACTGCGGGAATCATTAAAATTACCGCGAGTGCTGAAGGACTTGAAGGAGGTGAAATAACTATAATGAGAGTAAATAAAAAAGATTAAATGATGGCTAACTTATTAAATAAGTCACTTCTTCTGATCCTGTTTGCATATGGATATATTCTTTCAGGACAGGAAATAAAAATGCCTCTGTACGCCGGTGCAATACCATATTCAAAACCTTCAGCTGTAAAGGAAATAATCGAGAAAACCGATATAACAGCATTCAGGAATGTTTCGGTACCGGAAATTGAAGTCTATCTTCCGACAAAAAAATATTCTACCGGGCAATGCGTGATCATTTGTCCTGGAGGTGGATACCGTCAGCTATCATATGATCTTGAAGGAACTGATATTGTGGCTATTCTGAATTCAATTGGAGTGGCAGGGGTTGTTTTAAAATACCGGTTACCATCAAAAGAATACTGTACCGAACCACACAAGGTTCCTCTTTCAGATGCTCAGCGGGCTATGCGTCTGGTTCGGTTTAACGCTCTGGAATGGCATATCGACCCGGGAAAAATCGGAATCATGGGTTTTTCAGCCGGCGGTCATCTTGCTTCAACCCTGGGGACACATTTTGATTATGGAAACAGTTCTTCGGCTGATTCTGTTGAAAAACAGAGCTGCCGACCGGATTTTATGATCCTGATGTATCCTGTCATTTCTTTTATAGATACCGTAAAACTTTCCGGTTCAAGAAAGAATTTGCTGGGTGAGAATCCTGACAAAGAGTTAATATTAATGTATTCGAACGAATTACAGGTAAAGAATGATACACCTCCGGCATTTTTTGTTCACGCAGATAATGATGAAGGCGTCCCGGTTGAGAACACTTTATTAATGTATAAGGCGCTGAGAAAGAAGAAAATACCAGCTGAGCTGCATATTCTTTCAGAGGGAGGACATGGTTTCGGATTGGCTGTTAATAATGAGCATGTCGCTTCCTGGACCAACAGTATGAAGTTATGGTTGAACTCCCTCAATAAATCGCAGTAGATGAATAGGTCAGTTATTATTCTTTTGCTTTTCCTGGTCTTTTTCAATTTTGAAGAATTGCATGGACAGATCCGTATGCCGGCAATATTCTCCGATCATATGGTATTGCAGAGGGAGATGAATATTCCGGTCTGGGGAGCAGCAAAAGCTGGGAGCAAAATTACTGTTGAAATTGCCGGGAATGTTGCTGTGACTTATACCAATGAGGAGGGGAAATGGATGGCATATCTTCCAAATATGAAAGCCGGAGGGCCCTATGATATGTTTGTTACTGGTGAACAATCTATAACATTTACCGATGTTATGATTGGTGATGTATGGCTCGCCAGCGGGCAGTCAAATATGAATTTCTCACTGTCAACCGCAAAAAACGGGAAAAAAGATGTTGCTGAAGCAAACTATCCCGGAATCAGACTTTTTACTGTAAATAATGAATTGTCAGTTAAACCAAGAGAATTAGTTTCCGGAGGTCCCTGGGTTACATGTGACAGTAATAGTGTTGAATATTTCCCGTTTCTTTTTGTTCAGCTACCCGGCTATTCCAGCGATCAATATCAGAATGAATATGAATGGGCAGAGCTCCGCGAAGCACAACTCCTTACACTTTCGCACCCTAATACAGGGATGGCAGTCACTATCGATCTGGATGAAAAGAATAATCTTCACCCAACTAATAAAGTGGATGTCGGAAAGCGACTTGCTCTTGCAGCAAGAAAAATCGCATACGGCAAGGACGTGGTATATTCAGGCCCCATTTATAAATCCATGCAAATTGAAGGTAAAACAATTCGTATAAGTTTCACCCATACTGGCAGTGGATTGAATTTAATAAATAACCAACAATTGCAAGGCTTTGAGCTTGCCGGAGAAGATATGAAGTTTTATAAAGCCAATGCATATATTGACGGAAGTGAAGTGGTGGTTTTCTCTGCAGAAGTGCCATTACCGGTTGCAGTGAGATATGCATGGGCAAATAGCCCAATGGCTAATCTTATAAACCGGGAAGGACTCCCTGCATCACCTTTCAGAACCGACAACTGGAAAGGAGTTACAAATGATAAACACTAATAAAAATAAAGATATGAAAGCTAAATTTATATCCCTGCTCTTCTTCACCTTATTCATGTTTAATCTGCATACTCAAAGTCAGACAGTGTTATTCGATTCCAACTGGAAATTCCATCGTGGAGGCGCCCAGTTTGCAGAACAACCGGGTTTTGATGATTCAAAATGGCGTAACCTTGATCTTCCTCACGACTGGAGTATTGAAGATCTGCCGGGAACAACCTCACCCTTCAGCCAGGATGCCATAAGCCAGGTAAGCGGTGGATTTACAACAGGGGGGACCGGCTGGTACAGGAAGACTTTTACAATTCCTGAAGAACAGAGGAACAAACGGTTTGTGATCCTTTTCGAGGGCATTTACATGAACTCTGAAATATGGCTCAATGGTGTTTCACTTGGCAGCCACCCTTACGGATACACATCTTTCTGGTTTGATATTACCGGCAAGGTTAAGTTTGGAAGTGAGAATATACTTGCAGTAAAGGTAAGGAATGAGGGAGAAAACAGCCGGTGGTACTCCGGTTCCGGTATTTACAGGCATGTCTGGTTAAAAGTACTTGACCCTGTTCATGTCTCTCCATGGGGAACCAGTATAACAACTCCTGAGGTAACTGCATCTTCTGCTAAGGTAAATATAAGGACCAGTGTCATCAACCGGTCCGAAAATGCAATAAATATCAGGATAATCGCAAGAATACTGAATCCCAAGGGTGTTGAAGCAAACAGGAGTGAATCAGAACAATCAATAGACAGGATGGGTGAATCTGTTTTTAATCAGGATATGGTGATTACGAAGCCGGACCTGTGGTCGACTGAGACTCCCTTTCTTTATAAAGCTATAAGTGAAGTATTTACAGGAGATAAGATGGTCGATCGGGTGGAAACAAATTTTGGAATAAGAACAATAAAGTTTGATGCTTTAAGCGGATTTCAGTTGAATGGCAGGCCTATGAAACTGAAAGGTGGTTGTTTTCATCATGACAATGGGCCACTGGGTGCAAAATCCTATGACAGAGCAGAGGAAAGGAAGGTTGAGCTTTTAAAAGCCAGCGGTTTTAACTCAGTAAGATGTTCGCATAATCCCCCCTCACCTGCTTTTCTTGAGGCCTGTGACCGCCTGGGGATGCTTGTAATTGATGAAGCATTTGATATGTGGCAATATCCCAAAAATCCTGCGGACTATAATCTCTATTTCGGGAACTGGTGGAAGAAAGATATTGAAAACATGATATTGCGCGACAGGAATCATCCTTCCGTAATACTGTGGAGCATAGGAAATGAAATCCCGGGAATGGATTCACCGGAAGTGGTAGAAACAGCAAAGATGCTTGCCACGTATGTCAGGGAAAAAGACCCCACAAGACCTGTGATAGCTGCAGTTAATAATCTTAATGTCCAAAAGGATCCTTTCTTTGCAACTCTGGATGTCGCAGGATATAATTATGGTTCAGGAGGAGATCACATTAAAGACAACATTTTTAAAACTGATCACGAGCGTGTTCCGTCAAGAATAATGATCCGGACTGAATCTTTTCCTTCTGATGCATTTAGCAGCTGGATGGATGTCATTGACTATCCCTGGTTACTTGGCGACTTTGTATGGACTGCATTCGATTATATCGGTGAAGCAAGCATTGGATGGCTGGGCTACTGGCAAAGACAGGATTTTTACCCCTGGAATCTTGCATATTGCGGCGATATTGACATTTGCGGCTGGAAACGTCCCCAGTCCTTTTACAGGGATGTTATCTGGAAGACTAACCAGTTATCAGTCTTCGTTGAACCGCCCGTACCCTCATTTAAGGAAAACCCTGAACGATTGTCCTGGAGCAGATGGCACTGGGCAGATGTTGTAAGTAATTGGAATTGGGATGGACATGATGGAAAGCAGATAAAGATTTTAGCATATTCCTCCTGTGAAAATGCGGAACTCCTGGTTAATAATATCTCATATGGCATGAAACCCACTAACAGGTCAACACAGTATACAGCGAGCTGGGATGTCCCTTACCAAAAAGGAGAGGTCAGGGTTGTTGGTTACCAGGGTAAGAAGGTGGTTAACACAGCTCTTCTGAAAACAGCCGGGGAGGCGGCACAGATTAAAATGTCCGCTGACAGAAAGATCATAAAGGCAGATGGCCAGGACCTGAGTTATGTTACTGTTGAACTGGCCGATAATAACAATGTCAGAAATCCCAAAGCAGAAAACATGCTGAAATTCGATATTGAGGGTCCCGGAACAATTGCAGGAGTCGGCAACGCAAATCCGGTAAGCACAGAAAGTTGCCAGATACATCAGCGAAAAGCATGGCAGGGCAGATGTCTGGTAATAATTAAGTCGACAGATCAGCCCGGTAAAATCCTTTTGAGGGTTTCATCAGAAGGTATTCCCTCCTCCGAAATTATACTTGAAACACGGAATAACACGGAAACTGAAAATCAGATAACGGATGCTGTTAAAAGAACTTATAAAGATGGTGTTTTTATCGGGATTTCGCGTTCAAAATATACGGGCGAGCCTTTCTGGGGAAAAGTATGTCTGAAGATAGAAGATGGTGAATTTAAAGATGTTAAATTCACTATAAGAGACTCCAGCCTGCATGAAACTTTCAATGAGAAATACAAAAAACATTATGAAGGTAATCCCATTTATGTTCAACAGGTTATAAATGACTCGTGGGGAGTTCTAGCCTATCCGAAAAAATTGCTCAGGAAACAGGATCCGTCAAAAGTTGACTGTATTACGGGAGCAACCTGGTCATATAACATCTTTACTGCAGCATCGGAGGAAGCCTTAAAAAATGCAAAAAAATGATCCTGATATGATAACTTTAACTAAACGTGAAATGAAAGTATTGCAATTTAAAACAGTGGCAGTTTTTATAATTATTAGTGTAATTTTCACTTCGTGTAAAAACAACAGTACAAATCATAGTACCGATATAGCGAGGCAGCAACTGGTCGCTGCTGAGCCTGAATCTGTAGGATTTTCTTCCGGGCGACTTGCACGGATCGATACCGTAGTCAATGATTATATTAAGAGAGAATGTTTCCCGGGGGCTGTTGCATTTATTGCAAGGCATGGTAAAATAGTCTATTATAAGAGCTTTGGCATACGTGATCTTGCAGCACAGGACCCGATGGAGAAGGATGATATTTTCCGTATGGCTTCCATGACAAAAGCTTTAGCCAGCGTGGCTGTAATGATGCTATACGAAGAAGGATACTTTTTATTGGATGACCCGGTCTCAAAATTCATTCCGGAGTTTAAGAATCCACAGGTGCTTGTTAAATTGAATCCTGATACCACATATGTTGGAAAACCAGCTTCGAAAGAAATCACTATACGTCATCTCCTTACCCATACTGCGGGAATAGGATCCTCTTTTAACGCAGAAATAAAACCTCTTTACAGGAAATATGGAATCAATTACGGGTTTCAGATTACCGAAGCCACCCTTAAGAGCAGTATTCCCACACTTGCCGGGCTTCCACTCCTGCATGACCCGGGAGAAAAGTATACCTATGGACTCAGTACGGATGTGCTCGGTTATCTGGTAGAAGTTATTTCCGGCAAATCATTTAAGGATTTCCTTGATGAAAGACTTTTTGGTCCCCTTGGCATGGAAGATGCCTGTTTCTTTCTGCAAGCCGGGAAAGTTGACAGGCTTGTCCCTGTTTATGCCAATACCAGCAAAGGACTTATAGCATCGGACGAACCTCTTTACGAGTATCCGGTTAAAGGTAATGGAAGTTATTTCTCAGGAGCGGCGGGTATATGCTGTACAATAATGGATTATGCCCGTTTTATGCAGATGATGAATAACGGAGGATCATATAACGGGCATCAGATACTGGGCAGAAAAACCATTGATCTGATGACGATGAACCAGGTAGGTAGCCTTTATGGTGATGGGGGCTTTGGTCTGGGATTCGGTCTTGTTTCAGATAAAAATAAACATCAGATTTTAAGCTCGGTTGGAAATTACAGCTGGGGCGGGTATTTTTCCACCAGTTACTGGATGGATCCGGAAGAAGACCTGATCGGACTGTTCTTTACCCAGATGTTCCCAATGCAATATGGGGATATTCACCGGAAATTCCAGGTGCTGACATATCAGGCGCTAACGGGGAAATAAGTAAATGTAGATATACATTTCTTACACGATGATTAGTAATAAAGATTAAAACTCAAAAATCAAAATTAATCGTTATGAAAACAAAAATCAGTTTTTTTCTTCTCTGTTTTATATTACCGATCAGCCTGAGGTCACAGCCGGTTAAACCTTTTAACAACGTACTTTATGGAGCTGCCTATTATCATGAATATATGCCTTTTGACAGGCTGGATGAAGATATCCGGCTGATGAAAGAAGCCGGTATTTCGGTCGTTCGTGTAGGTGAATCCACATGGAGCCTGTTTGAACCCAGGGACGGTGAATTTGAATTTGATTGGATGGATCGTATCCTGGACAAAATGCATGAAGCGGGCATAAAGGTCATTTTTGGAACGCCAACCTATTCCATACCTGCCTGGTTATGGCATAAGCATCCTGAAGTTCTGCTGACATACAGAAACGGAGAGAAGGCATATTATGGCATCAGGCAGAATATGAATATCACCAATCCTACATTCCTTTTTTATTCCGAAAGGATCATCCGTAAATTGATGGAACATTTCGCCACCCATCCGGTAATCATAGGTTTTCAGGTTGATAATGAAACCACCTCAAGAGGAGTTCATAATTACGATTTTCAGGTAAGCTTTGTAAATTACCTGAAAAAGAAATTCAAAACAACGGAAAATCTTAATAAAATATGGGGATTGAATTACTGGGGCATGACCATTGACAGCTGGGAGGAAGTACCTCCCCGTGATGGGGTTACCAACACCGGCTATAAGCTGGAATGGGCTCGCTTTAACCGCAAAGCAGTGGTAGATTTTCTGCAGTGGCAGTCTAAAATAGTAATGGAATACAAGAGCGACTACCAGTTCATAACCCAGTGTTTCATGCCGGCTGTACAGGATATCGACCAGATTGAAAGCTCCCGGTATATGGATGTGATGGCTGTAAATATTTATCATGGACAGCAGGATGAATTGACCGGAAATGAAATTGCTTTTGGCGGAGACTATTTCAGGTCTGTAAAAAACACGAATTATCTAGTTGCCGAAACCAATGCACAAACCATAGGGTGGACCTCCAATACCCAGCAACCACCCTGGCCCGGGCAACTGAGACAAAATGTATATGCCCATATAGGATCAGGTGCAAATATGATCGAATACTGGCACTGGCATTCCTTACATTATGGACAGGAAACGTACTGGAAAGGAGTACTCTCACATGATTTACAGCCCAACCGTGCATACGCGGAAGTTTCGAAAACCGCACACGAACTTCAGAAGTTTGGTCAGCACCTTGTAAACCTCAAAAAACAAAATGATGTCGCTATCCTTTTTTCCCATGACTGCAATGATGCATTGAATTTCATGCCATTTGATAAGAACAGCCCGGGATGGACCGAATCAACTAACAGTGCCTATCGGAACCAGCTGGTGGCCCAGTTTCACAGGGTTCTGTACCAGAATAATGTGGGTGTGGATTTCATTTTCCCGGAAAAACCGGATTTTGATAAATATAAACTGGTCATTATTCCATCCCTGTACGTTGCATCAGATGAATTGATTGATAAGATAAACAATTATATCAAAAATGGCGGTCATGTGATCATGCAGTTCAAAAGCGGATTCTGCGATGAAAATTCGATGGTCCGGCCGGTCCTTGCACCGGGCCCCCTGCGTGAAGCATGCGGTTTCTATTACCAGGAATTTTCAAATATTAATGACCTGCCCCTGAAAGGAAATCCTTTCAATGTTCCCGATAATACCGCGCGGGAGTGGATGGAATTCATAATACCCGAAACTGCCACACCACTGGCATTCTACGATCATCCTTATTTCTCAAAGTACCCGGCAGTTACTATTAATAATTTCGGTAAAGGATCCTTGCTGTATGAGGGTTCTGTATTTTCTGACCAGATCCAGGTGAAGATCATTAAAGAAGCTCTTGGCAGAGCCGGGATTTCCGATCCGGACTTCCAGTTCAGCTGGCCGCTTATTGCCAAATCCGGAATCAATGATTACAACAAGAAGGTTCACTTCTATTATAATTATTCATCCACTGACAGGAAGTTTAAATATCCTCATACTTCAGGGACCGAATTGATCTCAGACAGGTCAGTTGTTAAAGGAGAGTTACTGGTCATCAGGCCATGGGATGTGCTGATCATTGAAGAGAAATAATCTAAAAAAAATAGTTATGAATTATGTTTATGGAAGATTAAGGACACTTTTAATATTGATATTTGTTATCACGTCATGCAGACCTTCAGGCATCATGGATATAAATCTGGTGCCGGATCAGCTGAACTTATCACCCGACTACTGGTGTACCTGGGGAGCACAGAATTATGCGACCGACACATTGTCTGTAAAACATTCCCTTGCTCTGGGCGGCCATTCTGTAACGGCCGGATATCTTACTGAAGAAAATGTTTTCGGCGAAAATGGCTGGTCCCGGGCATTTCCTGATATGCTGAGGAAGGATTTAATATTATTATTCGATTTGGGCTGGGATGTGCCAGGAATGTTGAAATTTGAAAATGCTCAGTGGAACCTGGGATCAATGATGGTGGCGGAAGATAAATTCCCATCCTGCACCGGTTCGATGGAAGAAAGACTGGTTAAATTGAATGAACTGGTCATGGCTGATGGGTGGAAGGGAACAGGTTTATGGGTACCTTCCCATCCCTATGGTGACCGTAAAAATGGTGTCATTATGCCGGATGAGAGTGTTAAGAACTATTATACTAAAGCATTATCTGCAAGTAAAAATTCAGGTATAAAATACTGGAAAATTGATTATGGTTTCAGAGGAGGAGATCTTAAGTTCAGGGAATCCTTAACACGTATGGCAGAACAAATTTATCCGGGCCTTTATGTTGAGCATGGTCGTGGCGGTGGGCCGCTGAATGACGAGGAATGTCCGTGGGACACTCCAAACTATCATAAAATAGGAAGCTACCGTACATGGGATGAGGGCAAAGTTCTTCAGACAGTGGTTGAGATTGCCAGAATCAGTAATGTTTTCAGGACATACGATATAACCCAGCAACTTTCCATTCCAACCACTCTCGACAGGGTGGCCCAGATCCTGTCTGAGCTTTCCGGTTCAGGAGAGAAGGTCATCATTAACTGCGAAGATGAGCCCTATATCGGGGCTGTGCTGGGTTGTGCCGTAGGCATTATGCGCCATCCCAATATGGTTCAGGTTCCAGGTTATGAATATGACCCGTTCGGATTTAAACACAGGATCGATGAAGTTACAAGGACCGTCCGCTGGCATCGGATCGCACCTGCATATGGAGCGGGATTGTCGGATAATATCCTTGATTCAGTTATGCTAAAGGATTCCTGGAATTTCCGGGAAGGAGATGCGTGGGCTACCTGGGTGACCGGCAGAGAAGTGATCCAGATTGCACCGGCACGTGTCGCCAGAGGCATGTCATTACCGGAAGTGACATGTGAAGGAGAACCTCCTTATGTAATCTGTTCGAAACATCCGGATGGAGCTGTGGCAATTGGTACTCTTGCAAGGATTTCCTCAGAAAGGACGATTTACTATCCGCTGGCAGATGTCGCTGTTCATCTGGATGATATTAATTTCCCGGTGGGTATATTCGGAAGGTTTAAAAGTCTTACACTTATCTTTCCTGACCGGGAAAATCTCAGTAAATATAAGATATACGGACAGGATCTGGCTGGTGATTCAGCCATCGATATTACAGATATGGTTGATGTGGAACAAAACAGAATTTTAATACCCGGTGATGTCATTAACAAGACTGGACTTGCTGCTGCTTCAGAAGGTGATCTGTCGGAACCAGGAATGGTGCTGAAGGTTAAAGCCAACAAACGTTAATCGGTAATTTGATAATTGACATAAAAAATAGAAATCATGAATTATTATCCAAAAACACTTCGTCCGCCTACTATTATTATAGGTATCATTGTTTTTATTTTTATTAATTATTCCGGCAGCACCTTTGCCAGTAATCCGATTTTTAGAAGTTGGGAGGATGTTTTGACTGCTCCCCGTTCAGCTTATTTTAAAGCTGAAATAGCAGATATGGTTTCGTCTTCAGATTACATAAACAAACATCCCTGGCTCAGTGAGGAATTATTATTTATTCAGTCCAACACCCGGATACTGGTATGCCAGAATCCAAAAGGAGAAATGCGTTATGCAGCAATGCCTACACAGGTATACCCGGTACCAACGAGCCGCGGCATTCCGAGTGGTCCAGGGTACGGACCCGGAATGTATTATCATTTTGATGCTGTAAAATTGATGAACCTCAGGTATTTTTTCAAGGCAGATGGTTCAGACAGGATGGTACCCATTGTAAACGATAAGGATTTTAATGAAACCTATTATGCAGATCATTTTTTGCCTGTTACACATAGTAAATCAGGCGATATCGAATCCGCCATCATCACATTTGCCCCTGTTTCCGTCGATCCTGGAAGATCCGCACTGGCTCCGGCTCCGTTACCAGGGCCACCGGGAGCATTCTACATATTATACCTGAAAAACAATGGAGAGAAGAATATTAAAGGGTCTGTTTTATTGACCGGTGAAAAGAATCTTCGCAATCGGCCGCCGAATGAGAATATTGACCGGAATACTCTGATCCTGAGTGTGCCTGAAGCCAGTGTCGGTATACATATGGTTCGTGGCAAATGGACTGAAGATCAGCAAAATTATATTGCCACCCGGGAAATTGATCTTAAACCCGGAGAATCCACATTCATTGAGTCCTTCATCATCCTGGGTGAGAAATATCAGGAGATCATGCCCGTGGCTTATCAGTTCTTTTCATGGAACAGCCTGGATTGGCTTAATAAAACGACAGCTTTCTGGAAAAGCCGTTTGGGTAACCTGGAAATCAGTTCTACTGATTATCCGTTTGAAACAAAAGTGAGCAGGGATATTTATTACAGGTGTGTCATTGATAATTATTCTTGTTTACAGACTGATGCAGAAGGCAACCTCCTGGCGCATTATCAGGGTGTTCCCAAGGAGGGAACCATATGGGGCATCGATTATGAACCCACCATTATTAGTGCAATGCATATTGCTCCTGAACTGGGCAGGCCCGGGATCCTTTTTAGCCTGAAACGGAATTATGCACCTGTTAGTGAGTATGGGAGTGAACATTCGGTTGCGATACTTGTATCTCCGGTAATCATTGCCAGGAAATATCTGGAAATGACAGGTGACATCAGGTTTTTTAAAGACCACCCGGAAATTATAAAGTCCATGGATCAAGTTATGAAGGATTTGCTGTCACTGAAGTCAAAGGAATACGTTCTGTTCCCCTCGCGATACTCCAGTGACGGTGAGGTAGGACGCAGATATGACCATGGAACAAATGTGAAAGTATATTATGCGCTTGAAGGTTATGGTGTGATTCTGGAGACAATTGGGGAAAAACAAAAAGCCCGGTATTATAAACAGCTGGCAGTGCAATTAAGTAAGGATATTGATTTAACCATGGTCACGGATGGTCCCTTTGGGAGGCAGATTTCGGGAGGCACCAACCTTGGTGAAGATCCCGGTGATTTTTATTTGCATGATTCGATAATTTATTACGATGGTGAAGATACCGGGAGCCACCTGGCACCCCTGTATGGAGTGTATGGATTTGACTATGCCCCATGGGTAAACTATCACCGCTGGGCAAGGTCGGTATTCTGTCCTTCGTATGAACCTGAATTTGGCACCATCCGATGGTTTCCGAGCTGGAGTATGCCGGTTTTGGACGGAACAGGCTGGATTTCAACACTGGGCGGTTCTGTCTCACGCTCAGAGATGGCCGAAAACATGGAACAACTATTTAAGATCTGTGATCCATCCTCATCATTGTACTGGTGGCCTTTCGGATTCAATTTTAAACAGGGTTTGAGCCGTTGCAGCCAGGGACAGGGAACATGGGCATGGCAATATCTTGAACAATGGCTGGGAGTTAAAATAAATGCCCTTACAAGGACATTATTGTTTTCTCCACTTGGGTTACCCGATAATATAAAATGGGAACAAATGCCACTCGGGAATTATCTCTTTGATATATCATGGCAGGAACAATTTAACGGAACAGAATGTAAGGTTACAAATCATAATACTGATACCTGGACAATAAAAGTAGGCTGCCGGCCTTATCAAACAGGTACAGGTTGCAAGCTGATCTGGGAAACAATCCAGGTACTTCCCGGGCAAACTATATCAGTCAGAATAAAGAATGACAGTCCGGTTGAAAAAATATTTACGGAAGCGGACATCATCCCAAAAAAAGAAATTGAAAAGCTGTCAGATGGTAATGGTATTGTTTTTATCCGTTATGGAACCGTGGATCCTTTTCCCGGATGGTATCATTTGTGGGAAGAAGAAGTGCTGGATGTCAGATTTTATATTGTAAACGGTACGGATTCAGATTGGGAAGAAACGACCTTGACACTAAGATATCCCCAGGGATGGATGGCAAAAGGAAGAAATGCGGGCTGCTGGGATAAACCGGAGAATCTGGAGTTCAACGAAACTTCTGTCAAACTGGGAGGACTGCCTGTTATGAAAAGTATGGTGGCTCCCTTCATGGTCAAAGGTCCCCATAACTATGATCATGACTACCTCACTCAAGGATTATCCAAACATTTTCCGGCCGAACAGGGAATAGAAATAAAACTTCCATCGGTTGATGTCACCTCTGGTATGAACATAAGTTTTGAGGCGATCCTGGTTATTCAAACAAAAGAGGGAAAAAAGATAGAGAAAAAATTGATCGTTCCTGTCATCATTACACCAGTCATAATATAAACATAATACAATGAATATGAAAAACACATTATGGATTTTGGCTATAATCCTTCTTTTTTCCTGCGGGAAAAAAAGTACGAAAACAGGTGAAATGCCTAAGCATTTTAAACATGTTGACCAGGTATTTTGGGTGGTCAGTGACCTGGATAAAGCGATCACCCAATGGGCACGCCTTGGCTTCAGTAAGGTCATGGATATGGGAACGGTGGATGTGGATCTGAAAAAAGCCGGTAAAGTGGTTAAAGTCAGGATGGCCAAAGCAAACCTGGGAGGGGCTCATGTCACATGGATCCAACCACTCGGGGAAGGATCCATATTTTCAGAGTTTTATGATTCATATGGAGAAGGCGCTATGAGCCTGATGCACCGGCTGGACAATAAGAAGTCACTGAAAGGTGAGATAAAACGCTTGTCTCAGCTCGGGGTAAATGTAAAGGAAGAAATCGAGATTCCAACTGCAGGTGGTACTCTTACTTATGTTTTAATGGACACCAGGGATGAAGGGACTTTCTACCTGGGACTGACATATGGTGATGCCGAAATCGCAATGACCGGTGAGTTAACCGGTGAAAATCTGCATAACATGAAACTCAATCAATATGCATTTGCTATACATAACGAGAGTTTGCAGGATGTTTCCGCATACTGGCATAAGATAGGATTCCCCGAATTTGAGATCAATCATCCGGTACTGGGAGAAAAACATTATTATGACAGTGAGGCAGACCATGATCTGATACAGGGCTGGCAAAGACATGGTGATATCGCATATGAGTGGTGCATACCGATATCCACTCCCATTGTATATGATGACCATATCCGTCAGCACGGAGAAGGTATACATCATCTGGCTTTTGCTGTCGGAGATATGGATAAAGTACTGGAAGATTTAAAGTCTAAAGGTTATGTTGTGTCCATGGGAGGCACCTGGGGCGAAAAAGGTAAGCCGGGTTCAGGCCGGTACGAATACATCGACCTGGCAGATGCCGGCGGACTAACCATGGAATTATTGTGGAATTACCCCTCTCCTTAAAGGTTATTCGAGGTTGATATACTTTTTCACCCTGGCTTGCCCAGGTTGTGGTCATGGATTAAATATTTTGCCTTTTCGATGAAAGAACCTCATTTCATAACCCTTAAAAATCAAAGAAATGATGAAAAATGTATTTTTCGGATTTTTATCCCTTGCCGTTTGTTTATCGCTTTCATCACAGGATAGCGGGTATCTTAAAAACATTTACCATTACCTTGAAAATACGGAGATATTTGAGGTAAACCAGGAGGATGGACATGTACCCCTTGTACCTTACAATTCTGTTGAAGAGGCCCTGCAAAACATTAAAGCAAAATCAGCCTGGTTCATGAGCCTGAACGGTACCTGGAAGTTTCATTATGCCGATACTCCGGAAGGCACCCCGGATGGATTTTTCAGGGGAAATTATAACGACCGCTATTGGGATACCATCCATGTTCCATCAAACTGGGAAATGCAGGGCTATTCAGATCCCCTTTTCAGGAATATAGCTACGCCATTTATTCCTGATCCTCCCAGTGTTCCGCGCGAGTACAATCCGACCGGTTCCTACCGGAAATCCTTCACCCTGCCGAAAGCATGGAAGGACAGGGAAATATTCCTGCGGCTTGAAAAAACAGCCTCCGCGTCCTTTGTATGGGTGAACGGGCAGGAAGTCGGTTACAACGAAGGCGCACAGGAGCCTGCTGAATATAATATTACCCAATACCTTAAACCCGGGCGAAATACCGTTGCAGTAAATGTTCATAAATATTCAGATGGCTATTACCTGGAAGACCAGGATTACTGGAGGCTGGCAGGCATATTCGACGATATATGGCTGTTTGCAGCCCCGAAAATGCACATTTTTGACTGGTTTGCAATCACTAACCTGGACGAATCCTATATCAACGCCCGTCTTGACCTGTCCGTTGAGGTTAAGAATTATTCCGGCATACCCGGTGAAGATTATCTCCTCCGTGTCACTCTCTTTGATTCCGAAAAGAAAACCGTGAAAACAATAACTTCAGAAAAATTTTCAATACTGCCCGGTGCCTCCCTTGAACTTAAGTTATCGGATGAAATTGTCAATCCGGCAAAATGGTCAGCAGAATACCCCAATCTTTATACCCTTACCTTCGAACTTATTAATCCATCGGGTAAAACAGAAGAAGTGATCTCAGGACGAATTGGTTTTAAAGAAACGGAAATCCGGAACCAGGTATTCTACCTGAATGGAGTCCCGATAAAACTGAATGGCACCAACACCCATATGCAGCATCCCACCCTGGGCCATACCATGAACGAAGAAACGATGATCAGGGATTTTAACCTGTTCAAACAATACAATATCAACTGTGTGCGCACTTCGCATTATCCGCCTGTAAGCAGATACCTGGAACTTGCCGATGAATACGGGATATACATTGTGGACGAAACTGGTGATGAGTGCCATGCAACCCAGTATCTGTCAGAATTGGAAGAATGGGAGGAAATGTACCGCGAAAGGGCACGGAAGATGGTATTGCGGGACAGGAATCATCCCAGTATCCTTTTCTGGAGTGCAGGAAATGAGAGCGGTGAAGGAATTAATATCTGCCATGTGATTGATGAGGGAAAAAAATATGACCCTACCCGTTACTGGATGTACGGAGGAAATGCCTTCGCCCATCCCTGCGAGGATATTATCGGGCCAAGGTACCCGCAACTATTCGAATTGATCACCAATGTATTCCTTATCCCGGCTGAGGTAGATCCACGGCCGTCATTTATGGACGAATACCAGGCTGTTACAGGTAACGCAGGAGGTGGCCTGGATGATTACTGGGAAGCAATTTACAATCATGACAGGAGCATGGGAGGTGCTATCTGGGATTTTGTGAGCACCGGCCTGGCCGAGAAGATACTCACTTTACAGGATGGTTCCGGTAATGATGTCCAGGTAAACCTCATGGGCAGGGCAAAACTTGCAACAGGTGTCACAGGAAAGGGAATAGATCTGAACGGTCATGACCAATGGGTTGAAGTATACCGTGATGAAGCTTTGGAGATCAGTGGCAACCAGCTTACTCTCTCATTATGGGTGTATCCCCGGTCTCTCAGCAGTTCGGCAGGAACTCTCATAACCAAAGGGAATTATCAGTTTGGAATACACCAGATCGGGAAGGACTCGCTGGAATTTTACCTCACCACCAATGAAAAGCATTTTACCAGGATCGCACTCCCCCAAAACTGGGAATACAACTGGCATAAAGTTGCAGCAGTTTATACCGGTTCTGAAATCTCCCTGTTTATCGATGGAGAAGAAAGCAAGCCTGCCCCGGTTTCAGGAAATATCCGCAACACCCCTTTCCCGGTAAACATCGGGAGGAACGTCGAAATTCACGGCCAGGAAACCTATGTGTATATATGCGATGCCATTATTGACGAAGTTGGAATTTTTACTGAAGTGGTTCCTTTAAATATCCTGGGCTCCCCTTCACCCGAATTGAAAAAAAAGGCTGCACTGTGGCTGGATTTTGAAGATATTACGGAGGAAGGTGAATTTTTCAGCTATGGAATCGGTGCAAGGACTTACGGATCAATCTGGCCTGACAGGCGCCCTCAGCCTGAAATGCTCCAAATCAAAAAATCAGGACAACCGGTAAATGCAAAATGGGTATCTCCGGAACAAGGCGAAATTGAAATTACAAACCACTATCACTTTACTGACCTGGGGGAGTTGAATACCGTCTGGATGCTTCAGGCTGATGATGAGGTTATTCAAAAGGGGGTATTGGATGTTTCGCTTGAACCCGGAAAGAAAAAAACGTTAGTTGTCCCTTTTCAGAAACCGGAACTCAGGGATGGTGCAGAGTACAGGTTGCTGATAAGTTTTCGCCAGAAAGAAAAAAGAGCCTGGGCAGATACCGGTTATGAAATTGCCTGGGATCAGCTGGAACTGCCGTGGTACAAAGCTGTTTCACCTGCGGAAAAAACACCACAGCCTTCACTGACAATCAACGATGAAGAAAGTAAATTAAGCATTGAAGGCAAAGATTTTGCCTACGTCTTTGATAAAAATACAGGGGCATTGTCGTCCATGCAATTTCAGGGCAAAGAACTTATCAGGGAAGGAGGCCGCATGAATGCCTGGCGTGCCCCCCTGGCAAATGAAACAGACGAATGGACATTCAGGAGTGCAAACATTAAGCACAATATTCCGGGATTTGGGAGCATGGCAGCCACTGAGTGGTATTCTTCCGGCCTTGATAAACTGCATTTCTTCCTGGAAAAATTTAGCTGGGAAAGGATAACAGATCAGATTTTATTAATCGATGTTAAAAATGTATTGGTCCTGGGTAACCAGAAAGGCGCATTTCATAATCATTTCAAGTATACTGTTCATAGTGACGGGGAAATAACAATTGAGCATAATATAATCCCAAATGGAAATATGCCGTCCTGGCTTCCCAGGATGGGAACCGAATGGGTGCTGGATAAGAGCCTTGATCATGTAAAATGGTATGGTCGTGGTCCGGAAGAAAATTATCCTGACCGTAAATCAGGATATAAAACCGGAATTTACCAATCTACCGTAAATGCAATGGTTGAGCCTTATCTTATTCCACAGGATTATGGTTTAAGAACAGATAACCGGTGGGTGAAAATGCTGGATGAAAACGGCACAGGCCTGATGTTTAAAGGAAAAGAATTGTTTAATTTCAGCGTACATCCTTTTTCAGCAGAAAATCTCACAAAAGCACTTTATACATACCAGCTGCATCCTTTTGAGGGGATCACCTTTAATTTCGATTATGCCACCAGCGGGTTAGGCTGCACTGCCAGATCAGTTTTTACGCAGTACCAGGTTCTCCCGAAACGCTATGACTTTATAATGTCCATCACACCTGTAAAAGAATGAGACACGTTAAAATCTTTATCCTTCTCCTGTTCCTTGCTATGTCAGGACTATTACTGGCAGCAACCTGCATCGCAGTTCTTTGGAGCTGTACCCTGAATCCGGGAGGCAAGGCAGGGACCTACTACGTTTCCCCATCCGGGAACGATGATGCTCCGGGCACCCTGCGCCAGCCCTTCCGGAGCATCGACCGGGTAAACCTGCTGGACCTTTCCCCGGGCGATGTGGTCTGTTTCGAAGCGGGACGGACCTTTACCGGTACCCTGGAATTTGATTCCCTCGACTCCGGCAGCGACCTGGATCATGCGGGCGGTTTGACCATGAGATTGTTGCGGAGCTTGAACTGAATCCATTCTGGCACATGTGTTATACAAAATGAAACAAATTTTATAACAGGACATTTGTGATCAAAATTGAAACAAAACATAATGCCGGTTCATTTGTCTTCACTTAAATTTAAAAATGAAAATGAAATATAAGGTTTTGGATTAGTCGGGTGACTATGTTAGGTGAAAAGCACTTCCGTCAAACAACCGGAAGTGCTTAATAATCAAAAAATGAACTTGTCCTGAACTTTAAACCAAAATACAATATACAACAAGCATAATATCTAACGATCCTTTAATTAATTAAGAACGACACTATGAAAAAAATCACTTACTTCTTTTGGCCCTCAGGGCTGAATGTTGATTTTCCCAAGTTACAACAACTTGTGAAAATTTTGATGCTTATTCTGTTCCTTGATTTTATGATCCTGCCGTCAACAGCGGCAAGTTCATTTACCTCAGATCGTACGGAACTGAATGATGAAGACCAGCAGATTAATGTCGCAGGAACAGTTACTGATGCCACAAGTGGTGCTTCTATGCCCGGTGTGAATATCCAGGTTAAAGGCACTACCATCGGAGCAATTACCGACGCAGAAGGTAAATACTCCATTACAGTTACCTCTCAGTCTGCTATTCTGTCCTTCTCCTTTATCGGATATGTCACCCAGGAGATCCCTATAGGTGGTAGAGCAATCCTCGATGTTGCCCTTGCTCAGCAGATCACAGGTTTGGACGAAGTTATTGTTGTTGGTTATGGTACACAAAAGAAAGTGACTGCAACAGGTTCGGTAGTTTCAACAAAAGGCGAAGAACTGACAAAATCCGCCACGACCAACCTGACAAATAATCTTATTGGCCGCATGCCTGGTCTTACAGCTGTTTCAAGAAGCGGTGAACCGGGAATGGATGGTGCTACTCTTCGTATCCGTGGAACAAATACACTAGGAATGGGTAATGAAAATAATCCTCTGATAGTTGTGGATGGTGTTCCAAACCGTGGGATGGAACGGTTGAATCCAAATGATATTGAGAGCATTACTGTTCTGAAAGATGCTTCAGCTGCTATTTATGGTTCTCAGGCTGCAAACGGTGTAATCCTTGTCGTGACCAAACGAGGCAGTATCGGGAAACCTATAATCTCAATTGACCTTAACTATGGTGCCTCCCAGCCGACAAAAATACCTGAAATGGCTAATTCCAATCAATATGCTACCATGCTTAATGAAATTGCTTATTACAAGACACCTTCACTGGGTCGTAACCAGAAGTATTCTGAAGCTGAGCTTCAGAAATTCAGCGATGGATCAGATCCATGGGGCTATCCGAATACCGATTGGTTTAGAGAGGTGTTTAAGCCATGGGCAGGCCAGAATTCACAAAATATTTCTATCTCCGGCGGAACTGACAATATGAAATATTTCCTTTCACTTGGAACCAGGTTCCAGGATGCTATTTACAAAAAAAGTGCAACCAACTACAGGCAGTACGATTTCCGCACTAATATCGATGGCAGGGTGAATAAATACATCAACATTTCTTTTGATGTTTCCGGAAGAGAAGAGATCAGAAATTATCCGACAGTTAGTGCAAGCAATAACTTTCGTATGCTGATGCGCGGTAAACCAAATTGGCCCGCATACTGGCCTAACGGGGATCCCGGGCCGGATATTGAATATGGCATTAACCCGGCGGTTAGTGTAACCAGTGCCACAGGATACAATAAAAGTAAAGTGTATATACTTGAAAGTAATTTACGTTCAATTATTACAATTCCATGGGTTACAGGATTAACAGTTACAGCTAATGCCTCTTTTGATAAAACTATGCTGTTTGGGAAATTATGGGAGACTCCATGGTATCTGTACACATGGGATGGCAATCCGGAACATAAAACTGTAGCAGCCAAAAGAGGACTGAGCGCTCCTCAGTTAACACAACAAATGCAGGATGGACAAAGGATCAGCGTAAACGCCTATGCTACCTACGAAAAGACATTTGCAGGTATGCACGATATCAAGGTGATGGCAGGAGCTGAAAGAAGGAATGGAATAACCGACTTTTTCTCTGCTTTCCGTAAAAATTTCCTTTCTGCAACTGTCGACCAGTTATTTGCAGGCGCTACTGACCAATTCATGGCCAATGACGGCTACGCAAGCCAGTATGCTTACATGAGTTATTTTGGTCGTATGAACTATGCATTCGGCAGTAAATATCTGCTAGAATTTGTCTGGAGATACGATGGTTCCTATATGTTCCCTGAAAGCAAACGATTCGGTTTTTTCCCTGCCCTTTCAGCAGGGTGGCGCATTTCAGAAGAAAATTTCTGGAAAAACAACATATCTTTCGTTAATGACTTTAAAATCCGTGGATCATGGGGCCAGACAGGGAATGACCGTATTGCAGAATATCAATACCTGACGACTTACGGCTTCCTTTCAAACAGAACTTTTGTTTTTGGCGGAGTCGATTCCAAGCTCCTGAATGAAACAAAAATTCCAAATCCTAATGTAACATGGGAAGTTGCCAACCAGGCAAATATCGGTTTCGATGCATCTTTGCTTAATAATAAAATAACAGTTTCAGCCGATTATTTCAATAATATCCGTTCACAAATTCTCATTCGAAGAAATGCTTCCGTTCCCAGTTCAACCGGCCTTACTTTACCTCCGGAAAATATAGGGAAGGTTAAAAACAGCGGATTTGAAGCAATAGTTGGCTATCGTGGATCTTCAGGCGGCCTCGATTATTCAGTTTCTGTAAACGGAAGCTATTCCAGGAATGAGATCCTCTTCTGGGATGAAACACCAGGAATTCCCGAATATCAGCAATCTACAGGAAGACCAACAGGCTCATTTTTATATTATGAGGCAATAGGTATCTTTAAAGACGACGAAGCAGTTAATGCATATCCACATTGGTCGGGGGCCCGGCCTGGCGATATCATCTTTAAAGATGTAAACCTTGATGGCAAAATCGACGGTTTGGACAGAGTAATGAATGAAAAGAATAACATGCCAAGGTTTATTGGAGGATTGTCTGCTGAAGTCAGATATAAAGGATTTGATCTGACCGTTCTGATACAGGGTGCAACAGGTGCTATGGTTTACATTTCATCAGAATCCGGTGAAATAGGCAATTATTACAAAGAATTTGCTGACAATCGCTGGACTCCTGAAAATATAAATTCTACCTACCCGAGAACATTTAACCGCAATGATGAATACTGGAGGGCAGTAGCACAGGTAAATACTTACTTTCTGAATAGCATGGATTATGTAAGATTGAAAAACTTTGAATTTGGATATAGCTTACCGGTAAGATTAGTAAAATCAATAGGTATTGAAGGTCTTCGTTTATATTTAAACGGTAATAACTTATTCACTCTCGCCAAACAGCAGTATATTGATCCTGAACTTCTTAGTGGACAAGCTTATCCCCTTGCAAGAATAGTCAGCGGTGGTATGAAATTAACATTCTAAAAAATACATACAATGAAAAAGACATTTAATATATTGGTGATTTTCTCAATCATCGTAATGCTTACCTCCTGTGAGGACAAGGATGAGTTTCTTAATAAGGAGCCATTAGGAGAGTATTCCGAAATTGCAGTATGGAGCGATCCTATTCTAATACAAACTTTTGTGAACAGTATGTACAGAGATGTAATGGGTTTCCCATTTGCGGTTATAAGGCTTTCTGATTTTTCAGATGAATCTATCTTAAGCTGGGACTGGGGTGTCAGAAATTTTAACAAATGTTTGATCAATCCCGACGATTTAGCTGGCTGGGATCCGGGATGGGATGCAAGCCCGCAACAAGCGCATTTTCGTTGGGCGCCCTTATATGGTAATGTGCGACGCACAAACATTTTTTTCTCGAAAATTAATTCGTTAAATGCTGATAAAGCTGTTATTGACAATTTGAAGGGGCAGGTTTATTTTTTGCGTGCGTTTACATATTTTTATCTGACAGCCCTTTATGGTGGTGTTCCTATTATTACAAAAGCGTATACGTTAAATGACACATACGACGCTCCAAGGAATACCTATGAAGAGTGTATCAATTTTATGGTTGGGCAGCTGGATTCAGCAGTGATGTATCTGGGAGATTCATACCCGACAGATGGTCATGTTTCCAAAGGAGCTGCTATGGCATTGAAAGCCAGATTATTACTCTACGCGGCAAGTGATTTGCATAATCCCGCTAAAAACAGTGCTTTAACAAGTGGGTACTCCAACCCTGAATTGATAGGCTATATCGGCGGTGACGCATCTGCACGCTGGACTGCTGCTAGAAATGCGGCCAAAGCAGTCATTGATCTGAACAAATACAGTTTATATAAAGCAAACCCACAGCCAGGAGATTCAGTAGCTCAGAACTTCGTTGAATTGTTTTTATCAAAAGGTTCAAGTGAGGACATACTGCTTCAGTTCTTTACTCCAAGAACTGTTGAAGGAAGCTGGAATAATGGATATAATCCAGGGTATTACGTTCAGCCAAATGGATATCATTGCTGGGGTGCAAGCGCTCCGCTTGGAGATTTGGTAGACGAGTTTCAAATGAAAGATGGTTCCATGTTCGATTGGAATAATCCTGTACATAAGGCGAATCCTTATTTAAACCGGGAAGCACGTTTTTATGCAACCGTGCTATATGAAGGGGTACAATGGAGGACTCGTCCGAGTGATGCTCTTGCAATTGATCCGTATAGCCGTATCCAGACGGGGCGTGTTTATAACTTATCCGGGGATATGATCAAAGCGGGTTTGGACACCCGTCAGGGTCCGATTGAAGACTGGAATGGGAGTTTAAGCGGTTATTATTTAAGGAAATATGTCGATCCTTCATTAGATCCTCAATATGTGAAACAGGATATTCCTTTCAAGCATTTCCGGTACGGCGAAATATTGTTAAACTATGCAGAAGCTTGTATTGAATTGCAGCAGGATGCTGAAGCCCGCACATATATTAATATGATCCGGAAGCGCGCAGGTCAGCCTGATCTGTCTCCCTCGTTAACAGGTGATGCATTGCGTCAGGCATATCGGCACGAACGTCGTATTGAGCTGGCCTATGAAGATCAGCGTTTTTGGGATATCCGTCGCTGGATGATCGGTCCTGAAGCGTATAAACAAACAAGCTCCGTGGATATACGCTATGTAACTTCTGTTGCAGTGACAAGCTACAGACAACCTGATGGATCGACATGGGGTGCGCCTATATATTCAAAGATTGATACCCCGGGTGATGCCAGGGCCTGGATTGACAAGTGTTATTTCTTCCCTATCACGAGGGCTGAAATGAATAAAAACACCAAATTAATCCAAAATCCCGGATATTGAAATTGTTAATGTATTTTTAAGTTAGCTGGGTTGTAGGTTAATTAGGGACGCCCCGGATATATTAGTCTGGGGTTGTTCTTATTGACTACGTGTGATGCGATGCAAGCAATCCAGAATTGACCCGGTCAATGAAAATCTGGCAGATACAAGTGTTGACCAGCAGCATAACATGGTATTTCTTGCCTATGATCTTATCAGGATTAACGTCTCTACAGATATCGGAGGCAGTTTGTGGTGTGCTCTGGAAGATTCAAACGAATATGATTTTATATACGGGCAACATGTTAATCAAATCATAATTTGTAAAATATGAAACCAATTCTTTTATTGATCTTTCTGTTAACAGTGATCTCATGCCAAAATATAAATGTAGACAAGAAATTTATGCCGGGTGAAATATGGAACGATACAGATGGTAATCCAATAAATGCTCACGGTGCCGGTATATTGTTGCATGAAGGAAAATATTATTGGTTTGGGGAATTTAAAAAAGGAGAGACCAGGCTTATTACGGATCTGAGCTGGGAATGCTATCGTGTTGAAGCTGGCGGGGTATCGTGTTACTCCTCTGACAACCTGACAGACTGGAAATTTGAAGGTATCGCACTTGCACCCAATACAACCGATTCCCTGAACGACCTGCATACCAGCAAAGTTCTCGAACGTCCGAAAGTGATCAACAATGAAT
>DCVC01000282.1 GCA_002328625.1 Bacteroidales bacterium UBA2198 | reverse complement strand
TCAACATTACAGGGATTAAGACCCAAAATACGGCTTTTAAGCATCAGCGCATAACGTTCATCAGCACCATCTCTTACTTCTCCCAATCCGTAAATACCCTGGTTTGTATCTATACGTATTATTGCCGTGCGTCCTACATTACCAATTACCGCACAACGCATATCGGTTATTTTAAGCTCCGAAGGACTGGAGGCTCTGCTCACTTTTGACGTTATCTGCGCTATGGTATCCTCTATCGAGTTATGCAGTAAACCACCAATAGCTATGCCGCCAAGAGCCGCTTTCTTTAAAAAGCTTCTGCGACTTTTGTCAGTATGACCAGGATTATCGCAGGATTGAAGCATCATTTCCTGCTCCCTTTTTCTTTCGTTTTCAATAATTCTTTTCGGAGTCTCTTTCATTGTATTATTGTTAGAGCGTTAAGATTTTGATAATAAGTAATTTATGAGGATTATCCTGTTAATTGGGTGTTACATAATCTCACCTTCTCACCAAATACTGAATACCGAACACCGAATATCGGAGCAAAGCGGAGATCCCGACAGCGAAGCTCGTCGGGACCGAACACCGAACACCCGGCATCTGGTACCCGGCATCACCAGTTTCTCTCCTTAAAATAATCGTCCAGCTCCAGTTTTGACATCGGCAGCTTTCCGGGATAATTGTTCAGCCAGTTCATGAAATCTTTCTTTATCTCGTCTGACCACTGACTGTCGATCTGCCCCGGCTTGTATTTCCCCTCTCGTAACCTCTGGTGTCCGAACTGATCGCGCAGAGCAGTTACTTCAGCTGTGATCACAAGATTTTCAAGCAGGTGAGCAGGAATGAAGATAACACCGTATTTCTTTGCAAGAACAACATCGCCAGGAAGTACAATTGCACGTCCTATACGGATGGGAGCATTAATTGAAGTAAGGCTCATCTGCATGATATATGACGGATCCTGTCCTTTTATCCATCCGTTGAACCCTTCTATTTGACTCAATCCTTCCTGGTCTCTTACCGAACCATTGAATACAACTCCTCTTTTTGATTTTGCATATATTGAGTTGCCGAGGTTGTCGCCAATAAGTGTACCATCAATAATTTTCCCGTAACTGTCGGCAACATAAACATCCCCTTCAACAAGCACATCTATCGGCCAGGAGTTTGTTCCCCCCTGCTGTGAACGGTTTTCAAGCTTACCATGTTCTTTGATATATTTTTCGTAGTCGGGACGCAGAGGCATATATTGTGCCGTTACAACACGACCGGTCATTGGAACATCAGGATTGATAATCTCCCAGTTCCCTTCATACTGGTTATGATATCCCCGGTTTCGTAAAACACCCCATGCCTCTTCAATCGAAATATTCTTTAGTCTTTCAAGAAGGTCATCAGATACTTTTGGCCTGCCATCCGGGAATCTTTCACCCTTCCATTCAGATGTCAGAGCTTTAATGTACTCTGGTGATGATCCGACATTCTGACCGATGGTAAAGAGGCATATTGAAAGAAATGCCGTGAACAGTGCTAATTTCTTATTCATAAGTAATTGGTTTAAGATATTATTAACAAGTATATTAAATTATAAATTTACCAATATGTCCTGAATATTTTATCAGAAATCGATCATAGCTTTCATCACTCCATCATGGTAGCCTGCAACCAGGTCAAATGCCTCTTTTGTGCGTTTAAAAGGAAACCTGTGGGTTATCATGTTTTCAACATTGATAACACCCTTATTCATCATATCCAGTGCAGTCTCAACGCAATCGACCTGTCTGCGAACAAACTGGAGTGATATTTCCTTTCGTCTTGTTTTCTCAACGTTGAGTGACCATGTATCAAACTCTGGTATACCGACTACTAATAACTTCCCGCCCGGCTTAAGTATGTCAACAGCCTGGTCCAAGGCCTCCTGCTGACCACAGCATTCAAATACAACATCCAGACCGAAGGGTTCTTTTTGTTTTATTTCATTTATCACATCACTCTTTAATGGGTTAAGAACAGCCGATGCTCCCTCTTTTCCCGCGACTAAAAGTCTTTCATCAATTTTATCGGTAATATAATAACGATTCACTCCCTGAGCTTTTAAAGCCAGCATTACACTCATTCCAATGGGGCCAAAGCCCAGGATCCCGGTTGCAACGTTCCTGACATCATTTGACTTTCTTACGGAATAAATACCTATTGCAAGCGGCTCAGATATTGATCCGTGATCAGGATTCAGGTTTCCATAAAGAGGAATGCAGTTCTCTTCAGGCATTACAATATACTCCATAAGGCAGCCTTCTGCCTGCCCGGGACATCCCAGAAACTTTAACTTGCGGCATGTATGGCGCCTGCCTGCAAGGCATTGATCACATAAATGGCAAGAGATTGCAGGTTCAATTGCAACAGCATCTCCTTGTTTAACCTTTTTTACCGATCTTCCGGTTTCAGCGACTATTCCTGCTCCTTCATGCCCAACTGGAAACGGATACTTTACCACCTGCGATCCTATCTGTCCTTTTGTATAATAATGGATGTCTGACCCGCATACCCCGACCACGGACATTTTAATTTTTACATCGGAAGGATTTATCAGGACAGGTTCAGGAATTTCTCTTATTTCCACCTGTCTGATCCCTGTAAGCATCATAGCTTTCATAATCATAAAAATATCTATTTTAGCAGTAACAAATATACATCAATAATATTACCAGTAATGAGAAGTATTTATGCTATCGGAGAGACAGTTTTTGATATAATCTTTAAAAATGGTCAGCCGCAGGCAGCCAAACCCGGAGGTGCCATGCTTAACAGTGCAGTATCTCTGGGAAGGATTGGCCTTCCTGTATTTTTTATAAGCGAATATGCCAGCGATGATGTCGGAAAAATAATCGACGGTTTTCTTGCTGAGAATGGTGTCGGAACAGGTTATGTGGATCATTTTATAGAGGGAAAGACAAAGCTTGCTCTTGCCTTTCTCAATGAAAGGAATGATGCCAATTATACCTTTTATCAGGATTACCCTGAAAAAAGACTGGAAATTGACTTTCCGACAATAAACAAGGAAGACATAATACTTTGTGGTTCCATCTATGCGATCACAGAAGAAATACGAAGGAAATTCAGGGAATTTACAACCATAGCTGATGAAAACGGGGCAATTGTAATATATGATCCCAATTTCAGACCTTCCCATTCTTCAGAACGTGAGAAATTAATTCCTATGATTATAGAAAATATGCAGACAGCATCAATTATCAGGGGCTCTGATGAAGATTTTAAGAATATTTTCGGTGCTGCCAGTCCTGATGAGGCTTGGAATATCGTCAAAAAATACTGCAAAAGCATGGTTTACACTGCAAATGCTGAAGGAGTTTATGTTCGCACCTCAGGTTTTTCCGGAAAGTTCCCTGTAAAGCAAATAACACCTGTCAGCACAATTGGAGCAGGTGATAACTTCAATGCAGGAATGATAGCTGCTCTTTATGGAAATCAAGTCACCAGGGATCAGATCGATAAGATGGGAGAGGAGATGTGGGATAAGGTTGTCTCTATGGGAGTTGGTTTCGCAACAAACGTATGCCTCTCCTATGAGAATTATATTTCTCTGGAATTTGCAAGCAAATATTCTTCGGCTTCCAGGCTCCAGATATAATCGTTCTTTTCAACTATTTCGTGCAGTCCGGCATAAAATGGATCTTTTTTTCCTTTCTCCTTAAGATTGTACAACGAAGTGAGGGGCATAGCTATGTTTGTATAGATCAGTTTCTTACCTCCGGGAATTTGCGGCAGGTTGAGGGTGGTTTCAATAACCGCATCAAGACCACCAACATGGGTTATCATTATAGCCGGATTGATCCTGCCTTCAGCCATCAGTCTCAGGGCTTCCCTCATATCGTTGGTGTTGCCACCGGATGTCCCCATTATATGTGTGAATGAATAGTGCACATTGTAAAAGTTGATCTCAGCTTTAAAGTCGGGATTCGTAGGTCCTGCAAAAAAATTAAGGCAGCCTCCAAATCCAAGTATAGAGTCGCCCTGCTCCACCACTTGTTTGGCGGGTGCAAAAACAAATACATCATCATAACCGGTGCCTCCTGAAATATCGCGAAGATACTTTCCCGGTTCCGGCACCCTGGCAGTGTTTACATAAACCAGCTTAACACCCTCCTCTGCAGCTTTTTCAGGTGTAATAAGACATTCAGCCCTGGCCAATCTTGAATCATCAATGTCAGTTACCACCAGCAGTTTCGGTTTCCTTTCATGGTGAATGGCATAGTCTATCGCTCCAAGGCCCATGGGGCCTACACCTGCAAGAATAGACATCTTGCCGTCCTGTTTGACTCCCATCTCGTGTTTATAGTTGCCAGGAGGCACATGGTAGCTGGCATTGAACGCTCCAATGATGCACGACATCGGTTCTGACAGGGATGCCGGGAAAAATGCCTCGCCGTTATAGGGAAGCAGGCAATCGGCTTCCATCACTGCGTCGGGGATTATTATATGAGTTGCATTCCCGCCAATATACTTATATGAATAACCAGGTGCATTGAGTGTTCCTGTATGTGCCATAGCCGGCTGGATCGAAAACTTTTGTCCTGCACTGAACTTGTGCTTCCACTTCCTGCCGACTTCAAGGATCACACCGGCAAATTCGTGACCGATTATTGTGGGATTAACATCAATATCATCAGGAACACGTTTATGATCTGCTCCCTGCAGGGCTGCTTTATGTGACGACATGCAGATGCTGTCTGAAATGACCCGCGCCAGGATCTCATCATCCTTCATCTCCGGAAGCTCAAACTCTTCCAGTCTGAGATCCTTCTTGCCATAAATACGTACAGCCTTGGTTTTCATTTATTCTGTATATTAAACCACGGGTTCTAATGTTCTTTAGCCTCTGCGCCCTGCTCTTCCTTACTATCCCAGCATTACCTGCCCTCCGGTTACCGGAAAAGCCTGCCCTGTTTCATAATCCTGATCAATAATATATAGCAGAGCTTTCATAACATCGTCAAGTCTGCAACCCCTTTTTAACGGAACCTGCTCTTCATAGTACTTTCTGACATCGTCAATAGTCTTTGCCCCCGGTACTTTACCTGCCCTCAGGTATTGGACAAACAGCCCCGTATTGGGATCAGACCATAACGGGCCTTCATAAAAATTTCCCGGGCAAATCGAGTTGACTTTAATTTTGAATGGAGCCAGTTCAAGGGCGAAAGATTGTGTAAGCCCGATACCTCCAAATTTAGCACCGGCATATGCAAAATTACGATTACTGCCCCGTAGTCCTGATTTTGAATTGATCTGAATTATATCTGTGAAATACGAGGGCTTTTCCTGGTTTTGCTGTTTCATCACCTCAGATGCATACTTTGTGCAATAAAAGTAACCGTGATAATTTACATCGGTGGTCTTTCTTACCTGATCAGGCTCCATTTCATCAAGACCTCCGGCTTTTAAAACCCCGGCATTGCTGACCATAATATCCAGTCCACCGAATTCACTCACTGTAACCTCAATAAGGTTTCTTACAGAGTCTGGATCGGAGACATCGGTTGTAACAAACAGAGCCCTGTTTGATCCTCTTTTTGTCATTAATCCTGAAACGAATTGTCTGCCGGCTTCTTCATTAAGATCGGCTACCACAACATTTACCGACATCGAGAATAGCGCCTCTGCAATCCCTGCTCCAAAACCCTGCGCACCCCCGGTTATAA
>DCVC01000007.1:2400-13149 GCA_002328625.1 Bacteroidales bacterium UBA2198 | reverse complement strand
AGAAGAGTATAACAATTAATAGGTTTTAAGAAAGTCATAAATCAGCAAACAATGGCAAGATATATTGGCCCAAAATCAAGAATTGCAAGAAAATTCGGAGATCCTATTTATGGTCCCGACAAACACCTTGACAGGAAAAATTTTCCGCCCGGCCAGCATGGGATTAATAAGAAAAGAAAGAAAACATCGGAATATGGCATCCAATTGAGAGAAAAGCAGAAGGCAAAGTACACTTATGGCGTTCTTGAACGCCAATTCCGCAATACTTTTGAAAAAGCCTCAAGAAGCAAAGGTGTTACCGGAGAGGTCTTATTACAACTCCTTGAAGCAAGGCTTGATAATGTTGTTTATCGTTTAGGAGTTGCACCAACAAGGGCAGCAGCACGTCAGCTTGTTTCACACCGGCATATGACAGTGAATGGCAATGTGGTTAATATACCATCCTTTCAGGTTAAACCGGGAGATATTATCGGTGTTCGTGAAAAATCAAAATCACTGGAAGCGATAACTGATTCACTATCGGCAAGGAAATATTCAAAATTGTCATGGCTTGAATGGGACGATGCTCAGATGGCAGGCAAATTTATGAATGTGCCTGAACGCACAGAAATACCCGAGGATATTAAGGAGCAGCTTATTATAGAATTGTATTCAAAATAATTATATAAGATAAATTTTATGGCCATTTTATCATTCCAGAAGCCTGACAAAGTAATAATGCTGGAAGCCACCGACAAGTTCGGAAGATTTGAATTCCGTCCTCTTGAACCTGGCTATGGTATTACTGTAGGAAATGCACTGAGAAGAATCCTTCTTTCCTCTCTTGAAGGTTATGCCATTACTATGGTCAAGATAGAAGGCATAGACCATGAATTCTCAACAATTAAAGGGGTTATTGAGGACGTAACCGAAATTATCCTTAACCTGAAGCAGGTTCGTTTCAAAAGAATCGTTGAGGATGCTGACCATGAAAAAATCATAATCAAAGTAAGCGGACAGGAAATATTTAAAGCAGGAATCCTTAACAATGCTCTCAGTAATTTTGAGGTATTGAATCCTGATCTGGTTATCTTTAGAATGGAACCGGACATAAAGGTTCAAATGGAACTTACTATTAATAAAGGGAGAGGATATATTCCTGCAGAGGAAAATCAACCTGATGACGGTGAGTACGGATTAATAGCAATAGATTCCATTTATACACCTGTAAGAAATGTAAAATATTCAGTTGAAAACTACCGTGTGGAGCAGAAAACCGACTATGAAAAGCTGCTTTTGGAGATTGAAACTGATGGATCTATACATCCCAAGGAGGCTCTTAAAGAAGCTGCCAAAATTCTTATCTATCATTTTATGCTCTTCTCTGATGAGAAGATTACACTTGATTCAGATGATAAACTGGCAAACGAAGAGTTTGATGAGGAGATACTGCATATGCGGCAGCTGCTTAAGACCAAACTGATTGATCTTGACCTGTCGGTAAGAGCTCTTAATTGTCTTAAAGCAGCAGAGGTTGAAACACTTGGTGATCTTGTGAAGTTTAACAAGAATGACCTTCTTAAATTCAGGAATTTTGGCAAGAAGTCACTGACTGAGCTTGATGAATTGCTTGAATCAATGAGCCTTTCGTTTGGTATGGATGTAACCAAGTATAGATTGGAGAGAGATTAATTGATAAACTGGTCAAGTATAAACAGAAATGCGACATCAAAGAGTTATTAACCATTTGGGAAGAACAAGTTCACACAGGAAAGCAATGCTTGCAAACATGGCTGCATCATTGATCATTCATAAAAGGATTACAACCACAACAGCCAAAGCAAAAGTTCTGAAGACCTATGTGGAACCTCTTCTTACCAAATCGAAAGAAGATTCAACACATTCAAGAAGAGTAGTATTCAGTTATCTGAAAGATAAGTCGGCCGTTTCAGAATTATTCAGGGAGATATCACCAAAGATCAGCGACCGCCCCGGAGGATACACACGGATACTGAAAATCGGAAACAGAATTGGCGATAATGCAGAAATGTGCATTATTGAGCTTGTTGATTACAATGAAGCTATGCTGGGTGGTGCAGAAGCCGCAAAATCTAAAACTTCAAGAAGAAGAAGATCATCAAAGAAGACAGGTGAAGCAACTGCAGCAAAAACAAAAAAAGCAGCTTCTGAAAAAACGAAGAAGACTCCGAAACAGATAGAAAAAACCAAAGAACAATCATCTGATGCGGAGGCTGATACAGGAAAATCTGAATAAATACTAAATGAGAATACAGGAGGATATCACATTTAAAGGATATCCTTTTTTTGTCTATCTTGCAATTCTTTAATTTAATATCAAATCGTTATGGGTCAAATAGTTAATGTTAATGCCCGTGAGATTCTCGATTCGCGAGGCAATCCGACAATTGAAGTTGATGTGACAACAGCCAGTGGTTATTCCGGAAGAGCTTCGGTGCCTTCGGGAGCGTCAACGGGAGAAAATGAAGCCCTTGAGCTCAGAGACGGGGATAACAGCCGTTATCTTGGTAAAGGTGTTCTCAAAGCCGTACATAATGTCATTAATGTAATAGCTGAGGAAATAGTTGGTATGGATGTCACTGATCAGCGAGGCATTGATAAAAAGATGATTGAACTTGATGGCACCAAAACCAAAAGCAACCTGGGGGCAAATGCGATTCTAGGTGTATCGCTGGCTGTTGCAAAAGCTGCGGCGAATTATCATGGACTTCCACTATACCGCTATATTGGAGGTTCAAATGCAGTTACCATTCCTGTACCGATGATGAATATCATAAACGGAGGCTCTCATTCAGATGCTCCTATCGCATTCCAGGAATTCATGATAAGACCAATAGGTGCGCCAAACTTCAGGGAAGGCCTGCGGATGGGTGCGGAGGTTTTTCATTCGCTTAAAAAGGTTCTCAGGGAAAGGGGATTAAGTACAGCTGTTGGTGATGAAGGAGGGTTTGCACCAAATCTGGGAGGCACTGAAGATGCTCTTGGAACAATATTAAATGCAATTACTGCTGCAGGCTATAAACCGGGCTTTGACATAACTATTGCACTCGATTCTGCTGCCTCGGAGTTTTATGTTAACGGTATTTATGACTATACCAAATTTGAAGGAACCAATGGAGCAAAAAGAACATCCAGGGAGCAGGTTGAATATTTTGAAAAGTTGATAAATCAGTACCCGATCGATTCTATTGAGGATGGAATGGCAGAAAGCGACTGGGATGGCTGGAAAATGCTTACCGATTCCCTGGGAAAGCGTTGCCAGGTAGTTGGTGATGATGTTTTCGTTACAAATGTTGAGTATCTCAGGAAAGGAATTGATCTGGGGTGTGCAAATTCCATTCTGATCAAGGTGAACCAGATAGGCACACTTACAGAAACACTTAACACCATTGAGATGGCCCACAGGGCAGGTTATACAACAGTCATTTCACATCGTTCGGGCGAGACTGAAGATACAACAATTGCAGATATTGCTGTTGCAGTGAATTCTGGTCAGATAAAAACAGGTTCGTGCAGCAGAACTGACAGGATTGCCAAATACAATCAATTGTTGAGGATTGAGGAAGCGCTGGGAGACCTGGCTCTATACGGATATAAGAGATAACACGAACTCAGAGGTAAGTACATATATATTGAAGAGCTTGATTATTGGCATAANNTCTGTTTATATCCCGTGTACAACTATAAAATGAATACTCTTTGTGGTATCGTTTTCTTATATTATATTTGTTCTATCAGGTGAGCGATAAAAGACTGCTCAAAAGATGTGGAGACGGAAAAAATTTCTTAATTGAGATCAGATCCGTTTCGGTCAGACCTCCGGGTCTGCGCACCAGGCGAGCCGAAGTCTGAACAAGGGAACTCCGGTTCCTGATGTTCAGTAAGTCAACGAACCCGGAAACGTTCTTTCTGCGACTGAGTCACAGGGCTTCAGAGAAAAAGGGCTTCGGCCCCAAAGTACCTGAAACTGTTTGATGGTTCCTCCGGGAACTGCCATCAGGGCCTGAATGACACTTCGTCCCGGAACCACGCCTCGGCATGGGAAAGGACAGCTGTAAGGTTCTGCCGTAATAAGCAAAACCCGAAAGCCCCGGGTTGTAAAACCCGATCCTCGGATCAGGAATTACAACCGGTCAAAATAACAGTAACCTGACGCCGTAAGCGGCTTCGGTTGCAAACGGTGAATGGGAACTAATCTTAGGAATAGTTCCCATTATTGTTTTATATACCTTGAAAATATTCTTTTATCATTTTATCAACCCTGCCTTATCCGAATTATAAATATCTTTAACTTTCTATTGTATAATAAATGGCCTACAACGGACTTGCAAATTTTATTGATGACCTGAGGAAAGAGGATGAGATCATTGTAATAAACTCCTTCGTGGATCCGGTCCTTGAAATAAGCGAAGTTACTGACCGAATAATTAAATCAGAAGGAAAAGCTTTGCTGTTCAATAATAACGGAACCGGCTTCCCTCTTCTTATAAATGCCTACGGTTCCGACAAGAGAATGGCAATGGCTTTAGGAAAAAACAACTTAATTGAACCAGGCGAGGAAATTGAAGCCATCGCTAATGGACTTTCTGATATTCCAGCCTCCTTTGTTAAAAAGATTGCCGCTTTACCCGACATTCTTAAAATAACAGGATATTTCCCTGTAATGCTAAATAAGAAAGGCAAGTGCCAGCAGGTGATTCTACATGAACCTGATCTTGCTATATTTCCTGTTCTCAAATGCTGGCCGTATGACGGAGGACGCTTCATAACCCTTCCCATGGTGCATACAATACACCCTGAATCGGGCAAAACAAATATTGGTATGTACAGGGTCCAGATACTGGATGAAAAAACAACTGCAATACATTGGCAGCGTCATAAAACAGGTGCAAACCACTTTGAAGCATGGAAGAGGCTCAACAAAAAAATGCCTGTTACAGTTGTCCTAGGAGGAGATCCTGTTTATGCTTATTCAGCAACAGCTCCTCTGCCAGAGAATATCAGCGAATATATTCTCACAGGATTTCTACGGAGGGGAAAAGTAAAACTCGTAAAATGTATTACCAATGAACTTTTTGTACCCTCCGATGCTGATATTATTATTGAAGGATATGTTGACCCAGTCGAAAATATGGTATGGGAAGGTCCCTTTGGAGATCATACCGGATTCTACTCACTTGCCGACTGGTATCCGAAATTTCATGTAACATGCATTACACACCGCAGAAATGCAGTTTATCCTGCAACAATCGTAGGGATACCTCCCCATGAGGATTCCTGGTTTACCAAAGCTACTGAAAAAATATTCCTTCCCCCTTTTAAAATGGTAATTCAGCCTGAGATTGAAGACTTTCATTTACCGCCTTCGGGAGTTGCACATAATCTTGCAATTGTAAGGATCAATAAAACATATCCGGGACAGGGAATGAAAGTATTAAACTCATTATTTGGAGCAGGACAGATGATGTTTACCAAATATCTGATAATTGTGAGCGGTGAGGTGAACATAAGAGATTACAGAAAGCTTACCATTAATATATTTGAGAATACAGATTTTTATTCCGACATTTTTTTCTGCAACGGTCCTCTGGATGTGCTGGACCATTCGTCCGATACTTTTTCTTTCGGAGGCAAAGCCGGATTAGATGCTACAGTAAAATTTACTGAAGAAATTCAACAAAAACAGGCTCCCCGTGAATACATTATTTCAAATGAACCGGAACTAACAGATAAGCTTACTGAAAATAAATTCATTAACAGTTTCAATTCAGATCTTTTAAATATTGGGATCCCTGTAATAATATTATCTGTTAACCAGGAAGAGGATGCTGAAGTAATTGATAAAGTGAGGGATATCTTAATAAACAGTGATATAGAAAGATTATTCAGACTGGTACTTGTTGTAGATCATACCGTTGATGTAAAAGATCTTTTTATGATCTTCTGGCAGGTTCTTGGCAATTCAGATCCGAAACGGGATCACTCATTTATAACCCATTCATCAATGATGATTGACGGGACAATCAAGATCTTCCGCAAGGGCGGATTCCCTCGGAAATGGCCTGATATAGTGTGCTCCGATGAAGCTACAATAAAAACAGTTGATGAAAAGTGGCAGTCATATGGATTTAAAAAATTCATCCCTTCTCCGTCTCTGAGATATCAAAATCTTCGTCGCAGTGGAAAGGATGAAGTAGTTAAGGATACTATCTGAACAGATCCCGTCCCTTTGGGGAGAAAATTACTTTTTGCCCTTATAAGATTCGTTTTATCTTTTCAATAAGTGCAGCCGGCTGAAAAGGCTTGCTTATATAATCATCAATGCCCGCTGAAAGACACTTTTCTTTATCTCCCAGCATGGCATTTGCTGTAATTGCTATGATCGGAATGCGGGAATCTGTTCCGGTTTCCATTTTCCTAATATTTTCAGCAGCAGCAAGTCCGTTCATCACCGGCATCATAATATCCATCAGAATCAGGTCGTATTCTTCTGTCTCAAATTTTTCCAGGGCCTCCTTCCCATTGGATGCTGTATCAATATTTTTGACCAGAGGATTAAGAGTAAGAAGAATAATTTTCTGATTAATAAGGTTATCCTCAACAAGCAGCACGTTAATATCTTTCAGTTCCTTATGGATTTTCTCAACATATTCCTCCGCCGTTACACCGACTGATTGCCATGTCGGTTCAATTGCCGGATTCAGGAAAGACAAATGAATATTGAGTACAGTGTAGTGACTCCCGAATTCCTGACTGAATCTACCATTGGCTGAAGTAATAAGCTTTGAGGCCAGTTGGCCGGTTGAGTCATCCTCATTTATTATAATCATATTCTGGTCGGTCTGCAGCCTCATCATGATGAGTTTTTCATTTTCCGTCACTTTTTCTGTCTTCAGGTTTATTGCTACCTTGGTTGCCGTTTCCCTGTTTTGCCCCTCAATGGTATTAAACAGATCCAGGAAAATTTGTTTTATAATAATCGGATCCCCCGTACATTCAAATTCACTGTAATCTTTTTTATTGAGAATAAAATCGATATTGGCTTTATCTTTCAGGTTATACAGTTCAATGGTATTCTGTATTGTAGAGAGAAGGTTAAATCTTATTTGCTTCCTCGGGCCAAAGATTAAATTTCCGGCTGACTGCATTGTTAATTCATTAACAGTGGTCACCATATTATTGGTTGAAGCGATTAAGGTTTCAATCAGATCTTTCTGTTTTTTCTGAACACCCGAGGACAACAGTAAATCAGCTATTAGTACAAGATTATTAAGAGGTTCTCTTATCTTATGGGAAAAATCAGATATCACATCTTCCTTTCTGGCGTCCGATTCAGACACATCAGAAAATGATTCCCTGAGATTTCTAATAAGAAGCGATGCTTTTCTGATAATAATAACTACCAGGATTGAACCTGCAATAACCAGACATCCTGCCAGTAGTCTGAGATCAAATGAAATAAGTAATACAGCTGCTATGAGGCAGAATAAAGCAATAATAGTATAGATTTCCAGATACTTTCTTCTTCTGTCGAACGGATCCTCTGTTGAATGATCTAAACTGCCGTATTTGCTTCTTTCAAGAAAAAAATTCATAAATCAGGGGAATTTTGCATAATTGTAAATTTAAGCAAATATATGATAAATATACATCAGGCTAGATTGTCAACCTTTAAAGGAAAAGGTTAATTTTGTCCTTATGGTACAATTTTTGAACTGATAAAGTAAATCTTATACCATTATGAAGAAATTGATCAGGATATTAATTTTGATTGGGATTCTGACAACCGCCATGCTTAAAGCACAGGAAAGGGAAGGCATGGTTAAATATACTCCTGACTTCAGATTCAATGAAGGAGTTTATCTTAATTTCGACCAGGTTAAGATGAATAGCCCTATTCCAAAGGCAAAGCTTCTTACATCAACTGACTATAACGACAGGGAGTTTTTTAAGAAGCTGTTTGCAGGCGATAAAATATATTTTTATGACGGAATGGGTATCAGGCAGGAGGTTGACAAGAATTCCGTATGGGGCTATTCAAGGAATGGAATCCTCTATATTCTCATACAGGGTAACTTTAACAGAATAACCTTTGTCGGCAGCATCTGTCATTTTGTTGCAGATATAACATCGTACGACAGCAGGTATTACAACAGCCCTTACGGTTATTACGATCCTTATTATTCACCCTATTATTCTCCATATTATTACCCTTATTATTCACCGTTTTCCTCGCCTTATTATTACAGGAATTATGGGAATCCCTATGGCTCATATTATTCACCATACAACAGGAATATCACCAGTAATGAATTAAAACAATATCTTATCGATTTCGAAAGCGGTAAGATCCTTGAATATGATGTCAGTAACGCTGAACTTTTGCTTATGAAAGACAGCGAGTTATATGAAGAATATGTCAGACTTCCACGTAAAAAGAAGAAAGATTTAATGTTTGTATTTATCCGGAAGTTCAACGAAAAGAATCCTTTGTATGTTCCTGCAAATTAATTTAGTAAATGAAAAAACCCTTTGTGTTTTTCACGATGTTTTTGTTATCGGCTCAGCTGATTGCACAGGCTCCCTTTCCTGGAAGTAACGAGATAAAACAATTTTCAGCCTCCACTACCTGCGTTGTTATGGAAGGAAGTCAGTTTTCTGCCTATAATACCTATATCAGGCGTGCGATGAATGATTACTGGAAAATTACTCCATACGAATTTATCGAAGCAGTTGATTTTAATACACGAAGGTTAAATCCTTCCTATTCCTTCATTGTATTGACTGAAACTAATTTTGAAAGTGACAAATCGAACTCCGTTTTTAACTTCATCAACCTCTTACAGGGGAAAGATGTTGAAAAACTTGGAGAGATGCCGGAGATCTGTGCAATACCGCTTTCGTTTGCCGGTGAAGACGATCTGGAATACGGTTATAAGCTTGGTGCAGTTCTTTCATTTATGCAGAAACATGCAAAGATGATTTCAGATGACCCTTCACTAACAGGAAGAAGATATCTTAGATATTATAACAAAAATATTCCGCTTGTAAGAAGTAAGACTATTCTGGTAAAAGAGGAAGATCTGGCACCCGATTTAAGGACAATCGAAAGGATAAAAGCATTATATACAGGTAAAATTGAGATTGTTCCTGAAGAAACCATAGTAGAAGCAATCGGACAAAAAACCCCTAACACATTGATACTCCATAAAGTGGGTCCGGTTGGTGACAGGAGTTCAGGCTACTGCTTTAAGATGCTGATAGGAACTGATGATGCTGACATGTATTATTATAATCAACATCTTATCAATAAAAGTAACCCTAACGGATTATTAACGGCTGATCTGAAACGATTATCAAAATAGTGATAATGCAGCACAATAAAAACAGGCACGTCTTTTTATAAAAGTAAATTGTCATGAGAGAGATCAGAGAATTATCAGAAACTGAAAGAAACTGGGCGATGCTTTGTCACCTTTCGGCATTTGCAGGCTTCTTTTTTCCTTTTGGTGGTATTATTGGTCCACTGATATGCTGGCTGACAAGGAAAGACGAATCACAATGGGTGGATCAGAACGGAAAAGCCTCTCTTAATTTTCAGTTGTCAATACTGTTATATATTATTCTTGCCATACCTTTAGTTATTATAATAATTGGTATCCCCATAATTGCCATACTTGGCACACTTAAAATAATCTGTATTATTATTGCCAGCGTGAAGGCCGCCAAAGGTGAGGAATTCAGGTATCCGCTGTCAATACCATTCATTCAGTAATAATTCCCTGGTAAAAATTTCGTAAATCGAAAAAAAATCAGTATATTTCTTTTTTGCTCAAACTTCTAATTGATGCCCGATAAGTCGAAGAACAAAAAGATCAGGGTTGAGACTTTCCAGAAGGAAGACTTATATTACGATTTAATACCGGACAAAAAGAAAAAGCTTCCATTGAAAGATTACGAAAGTAAGCTTCGTAAGCTCGAAATTGAATTGGTTAAGCTTCAGGAGTGGGTTAAAGCAAGGAAACTTAAAGTTGTTGTGATTTTTGAGGGTCGTGATGCTGCAGGCAAGGGTGGTGTCATAAAAACGATAGCGGGCTGCCTGAATCCAAGGATATGCAGAATAGTAGCACTTGGAATACCAACAGAAAAGGAAAAATCACAATGGTACTTTCAAAGGTATGTAGCCCACCTGCCTGCAGAAGGGGAGATAGTCCTGTTTGACAGGAGCTGGTATAACAGGGCAGGTGTGGAAAAAGTTATGGGATATTGTACAAACGAGGAATATGAGGAATTCCTCAGATCATGCCCCGAGTTTGAAAGGATGCTAATAAGATCGGGGATAATATTTATTAAGTACTGGTTTTCAATCAGTGACAGTGAGCAGGAAACCCGTTTTCAGGACCGGATAAAAGATCCGACAAAACGCTGGAAGATAAGCCCTATTGACATGGAATCGCGCGATAAATGGGTTGAATATTCAATGGCAAAGGACAAAATGTTCTCATACACCGACACAAAGCAGTCACCCTGGTACGTTGTTCCCGCTGATAATAAAAGAAGGGCGCGGCTTAACTGCATTGATCATCTGCTTTCACTAATACCTTATAAAGATCTTACCCCGAAGCCTTTTAAACTGCCTCCGCTCAAACATGACGTAGCTTATGTAAGACCTCCTATCACCGACCAGACTTTCGTTCCGGAAAAATACTGACCCGCCAACCCCCCAGAAGA
>DCVC01000007.1:0-2370 GCA_002328625.1 Bacteroidales bacterium UBA2198 | reverse complement strand
ACTTTTAATATCGCAATGAAGCCCTCGATACCAAAAGGAACCAGAGATTTCTCAGCAGAAGAAATGCTTAAAAGGGATTTTATCTTTGAAAGCATTAAGCAGGTCTTCAGGATTTACGGGTATGAGCCTATTGAAACACCGGCAATGGAAAATCTCACTACTCTTCTCGGTAAGTATGGAGAGGAGGGAGATAAGCTTCTCTTCAGAATCCTTAATTCAGGTAACTTCCTTTCGGCAATCAAAGATGAACGGCTGATGTCACCCGATCAGACCAGGATATCATCATTAATATGCGAAAAGGGATTAAGATATGATCTGACAGTGCCATTCGCACGTTATGTTGTTCAGCATCGGGATGAAATTGTTTTCCCTTTTAAGAGATACCAGATTCAACCGGTGTGGCGGGCCGACCGGCCTCAGAAAGGCAGATACAGGGAGTTTTTCCAGTGCGATGTAGATGTGATTGGAAGCGATTCATTACTAAATGAATATGAACTGATAAAGATTATTGATGATGTTTTTCAAAGATTGAAGATCTCCTCAGTAATTAAAATAAATAACAGGAAACTCCTATCAGGTATTGCTGAATTCATAGGCCAGCCTGATCGTATTACCGACATAACTGTTGCGATAGATAAACTTGATAAGATTGGCATTAAGGCAGTTAATGATGAACTCAACATAAAAGGCATTTCCAGGGAAGCGATACGCAAACTTCAGCCTGTAATATTGCTGACAGGAAGCACAGATATGAAGCTTTCAGAGCTGGAAAAAACTCTTGAAGGTTCGGAACCAGGAAAAGAAGGCATCAATGAGCTTAGGACACTTTTTACGCTCCTCGGGAAAGGCAAGGTTACCTGCGATGTTGAACTGGACCTCACTCTCGCTCGCGGTCTTGACTATTACACAGGTGCGATTATTGAGGTTAAATCGAAGGATGTGAATATCGGAAGTATTTGCGGTGGAGGAAGGTATGATAATCTTACAGGATTCTTTGGTCTGGAGGGGGTTTCGGGAGTCGGAATATCCTTCGGGGCCGACAGGATATATGATGTACTCACTCAGTTAAATCTGTTTGATGAAATAAGTTCTTCCGGAACAAAGGTCCTTATACTGAATTTCGGAGAAAAAGAAACCGTTTACTCTTTGAAAATCCTTGACCAGCTCAGGAAAATGATGATAAGTTCCGAACTTTATCCCGATCCTGTAAAGCTTAAGAAACAATTGTCATATGCTGACGCAAGAAAAATACCATTTATAATTATAGCCGGTGAAGATGAAATAAAAACAAATGAGCTGATCTTGAAAGTCATGTCATCAGGTGAACAAAAGAGAATGTCAGTGAATGATTTGCTTGAATTTATTGAATCCGAATTAATACGAAAAATCTGATGGCCCTTCAGTGCGGTATCATTGGTATTACAAATGTTGGCAAGACGACAATCTTTAACTGTATCTCAATTAGTAAAGGTGAAACTGCTTCATTTGCATTCAGTGCCACGAAATCAAACATGGGAGTGGTACAGGTTCCCGACCAACGGCTTTACGAACTTAAAAAATATCAGGTCACAGAGAAGATAGTTCATACTACAATCGAAATAGTAGATATACCGGGACTAGCCCGCGGATCAAGCAAAGGAGAAGGGGTTGGTAATAAGTTCCTGGGTGATATTAAAAATACTGATGCTCTCATTCATGTTCTCAGATGCTTTGATGATGATGCTCTTCCTCATATTGAAGGTTCTGTTGATCCTGTAAGGGATATGGAAACAATCGATTTTGAGCTGCAGGTAAAGGACCTTGAATCGGTTGAGAAAAAACTGCTGCGACTTGAGAAACTGGTGAAGGCTGGCGACAAGGATGCCAGGCACGGAATAGATGTTCTTGAGAGATACAGGGACCATATAGGCAATTTTAATAATGCGCGTACTCTTGAAGTTAAAACTGATGAAAAAAGGTACATTGACGATCTCTTTCTTTTTACTATGAAGCCGGTGATGTATCTCTGCAATGTCGATGAAAAATCAGCTGTAACAGGTAATAAATATGTTGATATGGTAAAAGAGGCTCTCAAAAATGATGAGGCCGAAATGGTCATCATTGCAGGAGCCGTTGAAGCTGAAATTGCAGAGCTTGAAAGCAGGGATGATCGCCTTGCCTTTCTTATGGATGCGGGCCTTGATGAGGCCGGTGTAGATAAAATGGTACGGGCGGCTTACAGATTGCTTAACCTTCAGACATTTTTCACGGTAGGGCCCAGGGAGATAAGAGCCTGGACCATAAAAAAAGGGATGACAGTACCGCAGGCCGCAGGTGTTATCCACAGCGATCTCGAAAGGGGATTTATCAGGGCCGAGGTTATGAAATATA
>DCVC01000263.1:4654-7399 GCA_002328625.1 Bacteroidales bacterium UBA2198 | reverse complement strand
TATCTTGCTGAATATCTGTCAGAAAAAGGATGGTTTACCTGTATTTATCAGAAAGATCTTAATGCCGATATCATTTTACCGGTGAGAAAAGCAGGTTTTCCGGATGAGATAATTGAAGAAAGCAGAATCCTTCTTGATGATGCTCTGACAAAATTATTACAGAATTGCCATCGAGAAGCTTAAACCCGCAAGCCCGATGAGATAACCGATCCAGACCTGAAAGGGATTATGATAATTTAGCCTTAACCTTGAAGAAAGTATAAGTCCGCTTATTAATATTACACAAATCAGATGCAATATAAGATGAACATTCATTTTTACCGAAAGAATTAAAATAATCGCCGTGAGTGCGCCTGCAGCCACAGAATGCACAGATATTTTCCACCAGAAATTAATTACAGTGACTGCAATAACCACGAATGTGGCTGCAAAAATGAACGATTTCAGAAAAAATGGGATCTGGAATCTGAAAATAATATAAGAAGTGACGCAATAAAAAAATGAAGTAATTATCAACGGTGTAATTCTTTCCTGCCTCTCTTCGATCAGATAAGAACTTATTAAGTTCCTGTATTTCAGATAAGGCATTAATGTCAGCGGAATTAATAAATTATTTATCAACACTATAAAAAAAAGGATCTTTTTTACCGTGAATGGCAGATAACCGGGGATTGTCGGAGTTGAGAATATAATGGACAATCCATACAACGGCATGAGCATGGGGTGAAAAACAACAGAAATGATTCTTGCCAGGGTATTAAGAATATGATCCGTATTAATCGAAGTAATCAAGTTTTAAACTATTAATTCATGTATCTGTAAATCTTGTTTAAAGTATTAGGTTATTTTATTTATATCTCCCTTCTTAATCTTGCAACCGGAATATTAAGCTGTTCGCGGTATTTAGCGACTGTCCGGCGTGCTATCATATAACCTTTTTCCTGAAGGATTTCTGTAAGTCTTTCATCCGTTAAAGGTCTGCGTTTTTCTTCATTTTCAATGCAATCCTGCAATATCCTTTTAATTTCCCTTGTTGACACCTCCTCTCCGCTGTCAGTCTGAAGTCCTTCGGAGAAGAAGAACTTTAACGGGAAGATCCCGAAGTGTGTCTGGATGAACTTGCTGTTTGCCACACGTGAAACTGTTGAAATATCCAAACCAGTCATCTGAGCCACATCTTTCAGGATCATCGGCCTCAACTTTGTCTCATCACCGTCAATAAAATAATCCTCCTGGTATTTAAGAATAGCATTCATGGTTAAGAGAAGCGTGTTCTGGCGCTGTTTTATTGCATCAATAAACCATTTGGCCGAATCTATTTTCTGTTTGACGAAAAGAATAGCATCTCTCATCTCTTTCTTCTGGCTTCTGTCTTTACTGTATGCATGAAGCATTTCATTGTAGGCTGTACTGAGCCGGAGTTCGGGAAGGTTCCTTGAATTGAGATGCAAATCAAATCCATCTTCGGTAAGTTCAAGAATAAAATCAGGAATTATTGTCTGGGCACTCTTACTGAAAGAATCACTATAATAACTTCCGGGTTTGGGATTAAGTTTTAATATCTCTTCAACTGCCGATTTAAGTTCACTCTCATCTATTCCCAGTTTAGCTGCAATTTTATCATAATGCCTTTTTGAGAACTCCTCAAAATACTGGTCAATTATTGTATAGGCAATTTTCAGAGCCGGTTGTATGCGTTCTTTCTTTGAAAGTTGTATCTGAAGGCACTCTTTTAATGTTCTTGCTCCCACTCCCTGCGGATCAAGATCCTGAATTATTTCAAGGACCTCCTCCAGTTCCTGCTCAGTTGTTGTTACATTCTGAAGAAATGCAAGATCATCAACAATGTTTACAAGCTCTCTTCTCAGATAGCCGTCTTCATCAATATTTCCAAGTATATATTCACCAAGAACCTTTTGCTTTTCGGTGAGTTCTCTCAAACCAAGTTGTGATTCAAGATATTCATGGAAAGAGGATCCTACTGAAAAAGGTATTTCATTTCTCCTATCGTCATCTTTGCTGTAGTTATTTGTCTGAAGCCTGTAATCCGGTATTTCGTCATCTTCAATGTAATCATCAAGAGTAAATTCCTCCTGATCTTTATCCTTTTCCTCAAACTGCTCATCTTCAGCTTCTTCGTTGCGGACATCATCGTCCTCCTCACTTCCCTCTTCCAGGGCAGGGTTTTCTTCAAGTTCTTTTTTGATGCGTTGTTCAATCTGTATAGTAGGGATCTCCAGCAGTTTGATCATTTGAATCTGCTGGGGAGAAAGTTTTTGTAGCAATTTCTGTTGTAACTTCTGGTTTAGCATCCCTGCTTTTTAATAATATTGGATTATTATTATTTTAAAATTCTGCATTTTTAGGCGTTCGCGGAAAAGGTATCACATCACGTATGTTTGACATTCCTGTAATAAACAATATCAGCCTTTCAAAGCCCAGGCCAAACCCACTGTGAGGGGCAGTTCCGTATTTTCTCGTTTCCAGATACCACCAGAGGTCTTTCTCGGGCAGGTTCAGTTCCCTGATACGGGCCAGTAATTTATCATATCTCTCCTCTCTCTGCGAACCTCCTATGATTTCACCTATTCCGGGAAACAGTACATCCATGGCTTTTACCGTTTTGCCATCATCGTTCTGCTTCATATAAAATGCTTTGATTTCTTTAGGGTAATCTATTAATATTACCGGCCGCCTGAAATGTTGTTCAACTAAATATCGTTCGTGCTCAGCCTGCAGATCTTT
>DCVC01000263.1:1079-4563 GCA_002328625.1 Bacteroidales bacterium UBA2198 | reverse complement strand
ATATCGTAGAATGCCATTTCAGGTTCGATCATCCAGAACTCTGCGAGATGACGGGGTGTATTCGAGTTTTCTGCCCTGAAGGTTGGCCCGAAAGTGTAAATATCACTCAGTGCCAGTGCTCCCAGTTCCCCCTCAAGCTGGCCGGATACAGTCAGGCTGGTCTCTTTCCCAAAAAAATCATCACGGTAGTTGACACTTCCGTCTTCATTATGCGGTATCTCTTTCATATCGAGTGTTGTGACGTGGAACATCTCTCCAGCCCCTTCACAATCACTGCCTGTTATTATGGGAGTATGCAGATAGAAGAATCCCTTGTCATTAAAATACTTGTGTATGGCAAATGCCATGGCATGCCTTATCCTGAACACTGCTCCGAATGTGTTGGTTCTGAAACGGAGGTGCGCAATATCTCTGAGGAACTCCATCGAATGACCTTTTTTCTGAAGAGGATATGTTTCGGTATCGCACCTGCCGTAAATCTCTATTTCCTTCGCAATTATCTCAACACTCTGACCCTGCCCCTGGGATTCTGTTAGTTTTCCTTTTACAGCTATACATGCTCCGGTTGAGATATCCTTCATAAGCTCCTCATCAAAAGATCCTGCTTCGGCAACAATCTGGATATTCNNGTTTGCGGCGAATCCAGTAGTTCTTTTATTTTCGTCCTCTTCATAAAGCAACTCAGTTCAGCAAAATTTATCCCGTAAAATTAATAAAATGTTAACCGTGTCCGATTAATTCGTCATTATTTTAACCTGTCTGATGCAGGTCCATGGTTTCATAAACTTAAAAATCTTTCATTTATTTCGGTTTAAATCAATTTAGTCTGATGCCCGGCTTTTATCCGGATTATTTTGCTTTTTCCGATAATATTTGTTCCTTTTCAAAGTTATTAAAATGTTAATACCATTATGGTTATTTATTTGATAGTTAACAAAATCTGAATACCTTTGGATATAATTTGAAAATTTACCGCTATGGAAGAACCAAAAAAACTTATAGTTGTGCCCTGGGATTTCACTCATGTTGCTGAACATGCCCTGGCACATGCAGCCAAGATTGGCAGGATGGTAGGCAACGATATCTGCCTTTTGCATATTGTTGATCCGTCAATAAAAGCGAGGGCTGAAGGTGAGAAAAGAACACTTCTTCAACACCTGGCTTCGGAAAACAGCAGAAAGTACAACATTACTGTTCTTTCACATGTTTCAAAGGGTAGTATTTTCACTGCAATTGCTGATTTTGCAAACTCAAAGGAAGCCAGCCTGGTGGTAATGGGAACTCATGGAATGAAAGGCATGCAGAAGCTTACAGGAAGCTGGGCTTTAAAAGTAATAGTAAAGTCAAAAGTACCTTTTATTGTTGTTCAGGAGCCGCCGGCTGATCAGGAAAGATATCACAATATTGTATTCCCGGTTGACTTCAGAGTTGAGAACAAAGAGAAAATGGGAATGGCAATCTTCATGGGTAAGTATTTTGATTCAAAAGTACATATCCTGAAAACAGTCACCACCGATAAAAGTCTTATTACCAAGACCAATATAAATCTGAACTTTGCAATTAAATATCTCATTCAAAACAATATAGAGTACGAAATCCATGAAGTGCCAAGAGGTAAGCTTGCCCAGCGTACAATTGATTTTGCTCATAAGATAAAAGCCGATCTTATCCTGATAATGACCACCAAGAATATAACAATGGCTGATTATGTTCTTGGGGCATCAGAACAATACATAATTGCCAATAGTTCCAGGATTCCTGTTTGTTGTGTCAACCCTAAAGCTTCATTTGCCAAAGTGGGACAATTCATGTACGGTTAGTCCTTTTTTGCTGACGGTATCAGAAAAGTTGAAAAAATCGCTGTCAGCAGGGCAATGATAAATGTAGTAAGCCGGGCAGGAACTCCTTTTACAGTATATGCGGAAGTTATCACCGGAAGATTTCTGCTGTCATAATCTTCTCCAAGTTTCCCTTTTAATGTACTTTCAAATTTTGAAGAGTTCACAAATCTGTGTCCTTCAATACTAAGAAACAGCTCTTTCTCGCTTTCCTCAATAATATGCTGGTTGATAAGGAATTCGGTTTTGGAATTTGTCACTTTAAAATGTTGTTCAAATCCTCCCCTTATCCAGAAGATCGTGAAAAGAATTCCTGTTATTATGGTTATTAAAGCTGCCCTGCCATGAAATCTTGGCCAGAAAAGGGTAAAGAGTATGACAACTGAAAAAGTGCATCCTATACCTGCCCACACGTAGCTTACAAGTGTGAATATCAGTTTTGATGGTGAGATATATGACAATGCAAGGGCGATAACTGCAATAATCGCGGTAGTAATACGGTGCTTTATTAATTTCTTGTCCACTCTCCTTTGCAGGCTTTCTGAAAGCTCAGTCGCAGAAAGAATCAACAGTGAGTCAGCTGTTGAAATCATTGCAGCAATGGCACCTGTAATAAGGATTGCCGCAATGACCGGAGGGAAAAGTTTCAGTATTACACTTGGCATTACATATTCCGGATCGCTCAATCCGGCAGGACCAAAAATTGCAATTCCTATCCAGCCTATCATTAATGCTCCGATATATGCAATAATTGTCCATGCAATGCCAATATTCCGTGCCTTTAATGCATGCTTTTTGTCTTTGATGGCCATAAATCTCATGCTTAACTGTGGCTGTCCGCCAAGATAACCGAAGAACCAGCTGAAGCCCCCTGTTATAAGTATCCCTGCTCCAAAACCTTTAGCGGCTCCCGTAAGTGAAGTATATGTATCTCCCGATTTAACAAGCGCTTCAGCAACACCCGAAGCAAAAGCTCCATTTCCGTTCATAATATAAATAATCCCGACTAAAGGGGCAACGATCAATGTGATAATCATTACTATAGCCTGTATAACATCCGTATAGACAACGCTCCTGAAACCACCATAAATAGTATAGGGGACAATAACGGCAGCAGTGATCAATACACCAATTCCCGGTTTCAGTCCAAAAAGGGTGTGCAGTGTTTTCCCTCCTCCAAGAAACTGGGCCCCGACATAAAAGAAGAAAAAGAATACGATCGCAAAACTGCTTACAAGTCTCAGGACTCTTCCGGTTTCACCATGCTTAACTGATATATATTCTGTGAAGGTTGAGACATTGTATTTCTCAGCTTCATCGCGAAGCCTCCAGGCAAGGAATATCCATGCTGAAATGATACCTGCAACACAACCCAGGGCTGTCCAGATTTCCGTAACACCCATAGCATATGCAGCTCCTGGCAATCCAAGCAAAGCCCATGATGATTCGCCGGTCGCTCTTTCCGAAAGAGCTGCAACCCATCCGGGTAATCTCCGTCCCGCAATAGTGTAGTCGCTTCCCGATTTAACCCTCCTGCCCTGAAAAATACCCCATGAAATCAATAGTGAAAGATAAATCACCATTACAATAATAATCTGAAGCTGGTTCTGCATAATAGAACAATTTATTATATAATTAATAGACAG
>DCVC01000263.1:0-1000 GCA_002328625.1 Bacteroidales bacterium UBA2198 | reverse complement strand
GGAGTTACAAAATTATATGGTGAGCAGAAAGCACTTGACAATGTCTCTTTCGAAGTTAAAACAGGGGAGATAGTCGGATTTCTCGGGCCCAATGGCGCCGGAAAATCCACAATGATGAAAATAATTACTGGTTTTATTCCGGCTTCAGCCGGCAAGGTTTTAGTCAATGGTCTTGACGCTGCAACCGATAACCTGGAAATCAGAAAGAAAACAGGATACCTGCCTGAGAATAACCCTTTGTATCCTGAAATGTATGTACGTGAGTATCTGCATTTTGTCTGCTCATTTTATAAAAAGTCATCAGAAAGGAAGGAGGCTGTCGACACTATTATAATCGCAACCGGTCTGGCTCCCGAGCAGAATAAGAAAATAGGATCCCTTTCAAAAGGATTCAGGCAGAGAGTAGGCCTTGCACAGGCGTTGATACATAACCCGGAAGTGCTTATTCTCGATGAAGCAACCACGGGCCTTGATCCAAACCAGATAGTAGAGATCAGGAACCTTATAAAAGAAACAGGAAGAAATAAAACAGTAATCCTTTCAACACATATTATGCAGGAGGTTGAGGCTATCTGCGACAGGGTAATCATCATCGACAAAGGTGTTATTGTGGCAAATGAAGAAAAACACAATATATATTCAATGATAAGGCAACTGAAACAGGTAATACAGGTTGAGTTTGACAGGGAACCGGATGAGAAGGAAATGCTTAATATAGTTGGAGTCAGCGAAGCCAGGAAGATAAAAGAAAAAACCTGGATAATTGAAGCTGCAGGAGATGAGGATATCCGTCATGCAATCTTCTCTTTTGCGGTCAATAATGACCTTACTGTGCTTTCACTTCACAAAAAGGAGAGTAACCTTGAAGAGGTATTCAGGCATCTCACAAAAGGTTGAAATCTGTTTCGACATTTAATCTATTATTTTTTTTTGTGCCGTTTTTTTATTTGCTTTGTGCTGTTAATTCTGGTGGAAAGATTTGTTCTGATTGCAACCACAG
>DCVC01000259.1:2213-3454 GCA_002328625.1 Bacteroidales bacterium UBA2198 | reverse complement strand
TCTGCTTTTTCAAAAAGTCAAATCCTTTTTTCCCGATCGCCAGGAACCAGAGATTTCCTTTTTTAAACTGGTCATAATAGTGTTCGAGCGCTATCCTTCTTGCCTCTTTGTACACATTGGAATTAAAAGCTCCGCAAAGTCCCCTGTTCGAAGTTATTACTATGACAAGAATCTTTTCAGGAACAGATTTTCTGCCGTAAGCATTTGTCATTTCCGCCTCGTCAAGACTCTGGGAAAGCGTAACAAGTATGTCATGAAGTTTATTTGCGTAAGGCCTTAATCTTACTATTTTGTCCTGTGCTTTCCTCAGCTTGGCAGCAGCAACCATCTTCATAGCAGAAGTGATCTGCCTTGTTGATTTGACAGAAGTGATTCTAATTCGTATAGCTTTTAGGTTTGGCATTTAAGGACTTTTTCTTACTACCCTTTGTTTATTGAGGCCGGTACTTTTCAACAAGTTCATAAGCAACTGTTTCTAGCACATGTATAATATCATTATTTAAAGTCCCCTCGTGCAGAGAATCAAGAATATCCCTGTGTTTAAGGTCCAGATACTCAATATACTCTTTTTCAAAATCTTTCACTCGCGATACCGGTACATCCTTTAAAAGGCCTGCTGTTCCGCAATAGATAATTGCAATTTGTTTTTCAACAGGGATTGGAGCATACTGGCCTTGTTTTAAAATTTCAACATTCTTAGCTCCCTTGTTAAGAATTGCCAGAGTAGATGCATCAAGGTCGGATCCGAATTTTGAGAACGCTTCAAGTTCGCGGTATTGTGCCTGGTCAACTTTAAGAGTACCTGCTATTCTTTTCATGGCTTTTATCTGTGCATTGCCTCCAACCCTTGAGACTGAAATTCCAACATTTATTGCAGGCCGCACACCGGAGTTAAACAAACTTGATTCCAGGAAAATCTGACCATCTGTTATTGAGATAACATTAGTTGGAATATATGCTGCCACGTCACCTGCCTGGGTTTCAATGATCGGAAGGGCTGTTAGTGATCCGCCACCTTTAACCATATGCCTGATGGGTTCAGGAAGGTCGTTCATCTGTCTAGCCACTTCATCTGACTCTATAATCTTTGCAGCTCTCTCAAGCAGCCTTGAGTGAAGGTAAAAGACATCCCCCGGATAAGCTTCACGTCCTGGTGGGCGACGAAGAAGAAGGGAGACTTCCCTGTATGAGACAGCCTGTTTTGAAAGGTCATCATAAATAATCAGTGCATCCCGTCCGGT
>DCVC01000259.1:0-2173 GCA_002328625.1 Bacteroidales bacterium UBA2198 | reverse complement strand
ATGGCCACATAGATGCAATAGACTGGCTTACCCTGCTCGTAATTGCTTCTCTGGTTAATAATTGTATCAATAGCAATTGCGGTTTTGCCTGTTTGACGGTCACCTATTATTAGCTCCCTTTGGCCCCTCCCGATTGGAATCATGGCATCAATTGCTTTGATTCCGGTCTGTAAGGGTTGCTTGACAGGTTGCCTGAAAATAACTCCTGGCGCTTTCCTTTCAAAAGGCAGATTAAAAAGTTCTCCCTCAATAGGGCCCTTACCATCCAAAGGCTGCCCTGTTGGTGTTATTACTCGTCCCAGTAATCCTTCTCCTACCCTAACAGAGGCAATACGCCCGGTCCTTTTAACGATGTCACCTTCGTTGATCTCTTCTGTAGGACCTAATAACACAGCACCTATATTGTCTTCTTCAAGGTTCAGTACAATAGCCTCTATGCCATTTTCAAACTCAATAAGTTCATTTGACTGGGCATTTAAGAGTCCGTAGATGCGAGCTATTCCATCACCAACTTCAAGAACGGTCCCGACCTCTTCCAGTTCAGCCCCTGTCTGAATTCCCTCAAGTTGCTGTCTGAGTATTTTCGATACCTCTGCCGGTTTAATACTTGCCATATTCTGTTTACTTATATATCAGTTTAAATAATTTATTTCCAGGATTTTAGTCCTTCACCTGTCTGAAGCTCTTTCTTTATTTTCCTCAACTTGGTTTTTACACTGGCATCAAGATAATGATCTTCAACTTTAAGGATAAACCCACCTATTATATCAGGATCAACTGTTTCTCTTAACTCTACTTTTGTCTTGAAAACTAAAGAGATCAGATCGGCAATTTGTTTCATAAGTTTATCATCTACTTTTACTGCTGTTATTAACTGTGATTCCGTTATGCCATTATATTTCTTCGTTTCATGCCTTAATACCCGTGCAACTGCTGGTATATACCTTTCTCTGCTGTTTTTTACCATAATATCAATTGTTGAACTGGTAATTTTTTGCAGATCAGTTCCAAATACCTTGCGGAGTATTTCAGCTTTCCTGGAAGGAACAATAACAGGATTCTTAAGCAGTTCCCTGATTTCCGGAATATTACAAATCTCCAGAACAGATGTCATATCCTGATTAACCTTATCAAGAATGTTTTTTTCAACAGCTGACTGGAATAGTGCTCTGGCGTATCTGACTGATATTCGGCTTTCGTTCATTATGGAAAAAGCGTACTAATTCTTATTAAACTTTATTTCTTTCAGATAATTATCAATCAGTTTTTCTTGTTCTCCTGTCTCCTTAAGTTTTTCTCCTAGCAACTTTGAAGCAATATCAACTGAAATAGTCGCAACCTGCTCCCGAATTTCAGAAAGAGCAATAGTTTTTTCTCTTTCTATTGTTATTTTGGCCTTTTCGATCAGTCTTTCAGCTTCTTCGGTTGCTTTTCCTTTGGCCTCAGCGATCAGTTTATCGCGTACCTCTCTTGCTTCCTTAAGGATACCTTCACGTTCCTCTCTCGCTTTTCGTAAAATTGCCTCGTTATCGCTCTGAATTTTAATAATATCCTTACGTGCTTTTTCTGCTGATTCGAGTGAACCCTTTATCATTTCATCCCGTTGTTTTACTGCACTCAGAATAGGCTTCCAGGCAAATTTTCTCAGGATCAGGAAAAACAATGAAAAGATAAGCACGGTCCAGAAGATTGTTCCGATGCCAGGAGATGTCAGACTACTACTTGCTAAGATCATATTTGAGAATTTAGAATTTTCTGATAAGAAATCCTTCAACCAATCGTTGAAGGATTTCATTTTCAATCGGCAATGAGAGCAACAACAACAGCAAACAATGCAACTCCTTCAATAAGAGCTGCTGCAATAATCATTGCCAGCTGGATCTTTGTTGCAGCTTCAGGTTGTCTGGCGATGGATTCCATAGCCGCTTTACCTATCCATCCGATTCCAATCGCTGCCCCTATAACTGCAAGGCCTGCTCCCAATGCTGCTAATGTACCTGTCATAACATTTGTTATTAATTAAACAATAAAAACTAATGATGCTCATCCTTTACTGCCAGGCTTATAAACAAGGATGACAATAAAGTAAAAACATATGCCTGAAGGAACGCCACAAGTAATTCGAGGCAATCCATAAATATCACAAATAATATTGATAACGGAGCAGCTGCAA
>DCVC01000133.1 GCA_002328625.1 Bacteroidales bacterium UBA2198 | reverse complement strand
TCCTGAAATTACACTGAGGGATGTCCTGGTGAAGAAAAGAGCTATCGCCACCCCTGAGAATGCAAACGGGATGGAGAACATTATGATGAAAGGCATTTTGAGTGACTCAAACTGAGATGCCATAACAAGGTAAACCAGGATAAGGCTTACCACAATGAGAAGGGCAAGATCCATAAACGCTTCCATCTGTTCTTCAATTGCCCCGGAGATCTGGACCATGATCCCTGCCGGTTTAGGTGTTTCATTAATTGCTTTCTGAAGATCTATCTGGATATCTGTCAACGATCTTTTAAATGGTGTGAAAGAGACCCTTACAATTCGTTCCTTGCGCTTGCGCTCAATGCTTGGAGGAGCCCAGTATTCCTTGATCCGGGCAATCTCTCCGAGTCTGATGACCTGACCCTGAGTATTGGGTACGCCAATATTCTCTATATCAGTAAGAGTGTTCCTTGCACTTTTTTTAAATCTTACAATAATGTCATATTCATCACCCGACTGACGTAAACGTGTTGCCACCAGTCCGTCAATCCTGTTCCTTACAGCAGAAGCTGCCACGGCAGTGTTCAGGCCATTGGCACTCATTTTTTCCTGATCAAATACAATTTGCAGTTCTGGTTTTGATTTATCCCTGCTTATAGAAACATCTTTCGTTCCGGGAATGTTTTTGATCTTGTCAGCAAGCTCCCTTGCTACAAGGTTTGAAGCTGTAATATCATATCCATATACTTCAACTTCGACAGTATTCCCGCCAAACGAACCCATGTTTTGATTTGTGGTAACCTGAAAATCAACTATTTCAGGAAACCTGGCAAAATCAGCTCTCATCTCGTCAGAAATATCCCAGACACTCCTTGTCCTTTCTTCTAAAGGGACAAGTCTATATGTATACTGAATGGTATGGGTACCTCCTGCACTGAACATCGAGGACCATCCGCCCTGATCATCATAACCTGTTGTTGTGGATATCAGATCAATCTCAGGATATTTTGCATTGACCAGACTATCGAGCATATCTGCAAGCCTTATAGTGTTTTCCACCCTGGTGCCTGTCTGGAGCTCAACATTTGCGTACAATGCTGATTCATCAGCCTGAGGAAAGAATTCTGTATCAATGGCCGTGAAGAGTCCCATTGAGGCCACAAAAACAATGATTGAGATTATTGTAACAAATGTCTTGTGATGAAGAGCATAATTCAGGGTTTTTTCATAGAATTTGTCAAAAACGTCCAGCCCTTTCCTTACACTGCCATCCCATGTCCAGAAAGGAGCATCTTTTCTGATTGGTTTGAATTTCAACATCAGTGCGCTCAATGTAGGTGTAAGGGTCAGTGCAGCAACTGTGGAAGTTATAACTGTAACTGTAACACTCAATCCCAGTTGTTTGAAAAGAACTCCTGTAAGACCTTCAACAAAGGTAAGCGGGAAGAAAACAGCAACAACAGTGAGCGTAGTGACAATTACTGCCAGCCATACCTCGTTTGTGGCATAAATTGCAGCTTCCCTGGGCCGGCTTCCCCTTTCAATATGCCTTGTTATGTTTTCCAGTACAACGATAGCATCATCCACCACCATTCCTATTGCAATAGAAAGCGAAACAAGCGAGATAATATTAATTGAGGCATCTGATACAAACAGGTAGATGAATGCAACAATCAGTGAAACGGGAATTGTAAGTATTACGATAAATGTTGCCCTCCATCTTCCAACGAAGAAAAGTACGACAAGAACAACAAATATTGCTGCAAACATCAGTGTTTCAGTGAGATTATTAATAGAATCTTTAATGAACGAAGCACTTGAGAACAGCAGTTCAATCTTTATATCGGGTGGAAGGTCTTTCTTCAGTACTTCCAGTGTCTTTTCGATTTCATGGGTAACTTTAACAGTGTTGCCTCCTGATTGTTTCTGGACAAAGAGCCCCATCCCCTTTACACCGTTTATCTTTGTATCGAGTTTTGATTCTCTTATGGTATCACGCACCTCGGCTATATCTTTAAGATAAACAGTATTACCATTAAAACTGCTGACCACAATATCCATCAGGACATCACTCTCAGGGAACTCTCCCTGTATCCTCAGCGGATAGTCTGTCTGTCCCATTTCCATATAACCGGCAGGCATGTTCATGTTTTCTGCACTGATAACGCCGCCAATTTGTTCGATGGAAAGGTTGTATGCCTCCATCTTTCTCGGATCAATGTCGATATAGATCTTTCTGCCGGGAACCCCAGATAGAGCAACATTACCTACCCCTTCTATCCTGTTAAGAGGATTGACTATTTTCTCATCAAGTATCTTCTCCAGACCTGTATAACTTTCACTGGCTGTTATTGCATAAAAAATAATAGGCATCATGCTTGAATTGAACTTGATGATCGTCGGATCCTCAGATCCCTGAGGCAGGAACCTGGTAACAAAGTTCAGGTTACTGCGGATATCATTCATGGCTTCATCGAGATTCGATCCATACTCGAAACTGAGGAAGATTACCGAGAGGCCGTCACTTGATGTTGAAGTTATCTCCTTAAGGTTGCTGACCGAATTAAGGGCATCCTCGAGGGGACGTGTAACATTGCTTTCAATATCTGAAGCACTTGCCCCCGGGTATGTGGTAAGAACAGACACAAAAGGCAGTTCAATTTCAGGATAAAGATCAACCGGCAGTCTGACAAGTGAATAAAGACCGATAACAATCAGCGCGACAAAAATCAGGATGGTTGTTACAGGTCGTTTAACGGAAGAGCTGTATATACTCATTTTCTTATGATTGATAATCTTATACTTAGTTAACTATACTGATTTTATCGCCTGTTGTAAGTCGTGCCTGCCCTTCTGTAACAAGCTGGTCTCCCTCCTTCAGGATATCTGATATCAGTTCCAGGCTATCATCAAATCTTTTTCCTATACCTACTTCCACACGTTTGGCAGATCCATTCTCAGCAATAAACAAATATCTTATATTGGTGCCTTCCTGTATCAGAACAGTATTTGCCGGCACAACAAATGTTTCAACCTCTCCCAGGTCCATGGAGACTCTGACAAACATGCCGGGTTTCAGAAGATCGTTCCGGTTAGGCACTTCAATTTCGGATATAAATGATCTTGTCAACGGATTGACAGTGGGGGCTTTAAGAAAAATTGTACCGGTAAAAACCTGGTTGCTGTAGACATCGGCCTTGATCCTGACCTTCATACCTTTTTTTATAAGCGGATAGTATTGTTCTGAAAGACTTACATTTACTTTTAAAGGGTTGACCTGCATAACAGTTACTACTGCTGACTTTCCTGTCTGTGTTGTCGGTGCACCTGAATACATCTCTCCACTTTCAAAATACCTGCCTGTAACAACACCTGAGAAGGGGGCTTTTAAAAGAGTGTTCTGCTCCATGAATTCAACATTGGTCTTCAAGACATCATACTGAGTCTTCATCTGATCATAAGCCTGCTCTTTTGCACTACCTGATTTAAGCAGTGTATCGAGACGGCTCAGATCTTTCTCAAGATTGCTGAGCTGAAGCTGCAGCTGATAAAGCTGCGAACGGTCCATCAGAAAGAGATTATCACCTTTCTTAACTCTGTCGCCTGTTTCAACGAAAATCTTTTCTATCCTGCCAGGAGTTGAAGGAGCTACATTTACTTCCTCAAAGGGCATCACAGTTGCTGTATAATCAATGGTCCTGGCAATTTTAGCTTTTGAAAGGGTCATTGTTTTAACCGGTATTGTTGCTTTCTCAGCAGTGAATGAACCACTCTCAGAAGCAGATGCACTTTTAGTGCCTTTTGATGAACAGGCTGTAAAGATCATAGTGCTGAGCACTATTGCTGTAATTGTAATGTTGTACTTCATTATTTTAATTATTTTATTCCTTCTTTAATTAATTACATATTATTCAATAATTTATCCAATGCCAGTTTAGTCTGGAGCAGGCTCATCAGGGCAGATATATAGTTGTTTTCAGCCTGAAGGTAAATTGAATTGGCCTGGGTGAGTTCAAGGCTCGATGCCATTCCCTGTTTGTATTTATTTTCCATGCTCGCATAAACTCTTTTTGATACTTCAACATTGTCTTTCTGACTTTTATATTGAAGATTGGCGTTTACCAGATTGTATCTTAGCTGTTTTTCCTGGATCAGGAGCTGATCGGCAACCATGGCTTTTGTGTTTCTCGCATATTCGAGGTTTATCTGAGCTTTTTTAATTTTCGCATATCTTTGCCCGCTTGCAAAAATCGGTAGTGACAATTGAAGTCCGGTCATTGAATTCTGAAACCATCTCTGCTCGGAGATTTTATCTCCCATTCCATTCGTTCCTTGTGTATAAAATCCTGCAAGTGTCGGAAAAACAGAAGCTTTCTGCGTTTTAAGTGCAAGTGAAGACATTAGCTCCTGTCCTTCAATAAGTCTGTAGTCAACGTTTTTTGAAATATCAAAATCCTGGCTAAGAAGAGCTTCCACATTTATTTCGGCAGTAAGAGTTTCAAGAGTCTCTGTCAGTACTATCCTGGTGCCGGCAGGAACTCCAAGCTGGAACCTTAAAAGATTGTAATTTAATTCAATGGTTCGCTCCAATGAGCTTTTTGAGTTTTCCACCATAGTAACATTTGAAACCATCTGGTCAACATCTGTCGATTCGGCCATGCCTGCTGAATACATTGATTTTGTTGACCTGAGTGTTTCACGAAGATTGGCAATATCTCCTTCGAGGATCCTGAGGCTCTGCTCTGTTATCAGAATGAGATAATATGCAAGGCTGACTGATTCTTTGGTGTCGAGTTCAGTTTTAATAAGATTCTCTTCACTAAGCCTCTTTGCCAGCTTTGTTGTTTCAATACCTATATATAACGGTGCGTTAAAAAGAAGCATAGTTGCCTGGATACTTGCTCCGGAATTGAACTGGGAGCCGAAAGTAACCGGTATTTTTTCACCCGGCTGTCCGAAAAATTCACCGGGCAGCAGAGTGGTCATAAGCTTAAGGTTATCAGTGAATGAACCAGAAGCTTCCACCATGGGCAACGCTGAAGATATTGTTTCCCAAATTGCAATCCTGGAGGCTTCAACATCCATTTTAGCCGAAATCACACTCTTATTATGTTCAATTGCATATTTCTGAGCCTCCCTTAAGGAAAGCCTCAATTGCTCGCTTTCCTGGGCCGGTAAACAGAGCGAAGGAAAGAGCATAGATAAAACTGTTACAATTAATAATTTTCTTTTCATATGTTTTGATTTATTCTGTATCGACTTAAATATCTTTACCAGTAATATTACTACCCCTGTCTAATAGATTCTCATAAAAGGATATAAGATCAAGACCTTTCGGTGTGGAAATACCCCTCAGATAATTGACATAAAAATTTCTTATTACATCTTTATTCATGAAATTATCAGGCGGGAAAACATCCTTGTCATTTGCCAACTTTGCAACCTCAAGCATGCATTTGTTTGTAATTTCTATATCTGTATCAGCCCTGAAAACACCCTCTTTAATACCCCTGAGCAACATTTCGGAGTTATTCTTATAGTACGGATTATCTTTTTGTTCACCAAGATTCTTAAAAATATCGTGATGAAATTTCTTCATATCCATCTGAAAGGCAGGGCTCATTTTTTGAAAATGATCGCTCATAAAATCAAGCATCTTGAAGATAGCTTCAATGACATTTTCAGTTTCACTCAGTATCTTTGACATGACCTCATTCTGTTTTATTGCCATCCATTTCAAAACACCATTAAGCAGTTCCTCTTTGTCACTAAATACTTCGTATATGGTTCTTTTTGATATTCCCAACCTGGCCGCCAGCATATCCATTGTAACTGCCCTTATCCCGTAAGTTCTGAACATCACTGCTGCTTCTTCTATTATTCTTTGCCTGCAATCCATAGCTGAAATTTACCGGCGCAAAAATGAGAAAACTTTTCAAGTTTACAAAGTTTTATTTGTTAAATTCCGGTTAAAATTCAGTGAAATGACGATATTTACCGGTAAATAACGTCACGATGTTAAGGATTGAAGGCGTAGAATGTATTATGTTTTGGCTGGGAGTCGTTGAATCCACATAGATTAGAAATATGTACTTCTTAATTTAATATTATAATATGGCACAAGATCCTGAATTGCGAATTATTGAGCTTGGTCTGGAATTACCGCCTGCACCAAAACCAGTCGGAGTTTATAAGCCTGTCCTTGTGGTGGATAAGTATCTGTATGTATCCGGTCAGGGACCTCTGAATCCAGATGGTACCCTCATAAAAGGGAAATTAGGTGAAGATATGAAAACTGAGGATGGCAAACTGGCCGCACGGCAGGTTGGATTAACAATGTTATCGACCATAAAAATCCATTTTGGAGAACTGAAAAAAATAAAACGGCTGATCAAAGTGCTGGGAATGGTCAACAGCACTCCTGATTTCGAACAGCACCCTGCCGTAATTAACGGATTCAGTGAACTAATGGCTGAAGTATTCGGAGAAGATAACGGCGTGGGTGTCAGAAGTGCGGTAGGCATGATACTTCCTTTAAATATTGCAGTTGAAATTGAAGCAGTTTTTGAACTTCACGATTGAAAAATGCAAGAAATTACTGATCCTGTAACAAACTGGTATGTTACGGATAATGCTGAAGAAATCAACTCCCCTGCACTGCTGATATACCCCGACCGGGTTGAGGAGAATATCCGCAGGATGATTGATGCAACTGGTGACATCAACCGGATAAGACCCCATGTTAAGACACATAAAATGTCCGGCATAATAAGACTGCAGATAGAGTACGGCATTTATAAGTTCAAGTGTGCAACAATAGCTGAGGCTGAAATGACGGCAGTATCCGGTGCTAAAGATGTTTTACTTGCATATCAGCCTGTTGGTCCCAATATTGAAAGGTTTTTCAGACTCAGAAAGGAATTTCCTGACACAAAGTTTTCATGTATTGCAGATTCCAGAGAGGTAATACAACAATTATCCGACAAAGCCGTAAGGGAGAAAATGGAAATCCAGATATGGCTCGATATAAATAATGGTATGAACCGCACGGGTGTACTGCCCGGAAAAGCTGCAGCCAGCCTTTATAAAATGATTAATGACCTGCCAATGTTAAAGGCAGCAGGCCTACATGTTTATGACGGGCATATTCATGAAAGGGACTTTTCACTCCGCAGCAAATTGTGCAATGATGCCTTCAAACCGGTAACCGATCTTATTGAAGCAATCCATAAACAAGGTTTTTTGTCAGTTTCAGTCATTGCAGGCGGAACACCTACCTTTCCGTTTCATGCAAAACGGGCCGGGGTTGAAGTAAGCCCGGGGACACTTCTTCTCTGGGATTATGGTTACAGCAGCACCTTTATCGACATGGATTACTTGCATGCGGCCATATTGTTTACCCGTATTGTAAGTAAACCTGCAAAAGATTTAATTTGTCTCGACCTGGGCCATAAGGCTGTTGCTTCAGAAATGCCTCAGCCCAGGATTAAATTATTCGGTCTTGACGATTACAATATCATCGGTCATAATGAAGAGCACATGGTTATCAGGACCGCTGAAGCTGTTAATCTGAAAATCGGAGATATACTTTACGCAGTTCCGTACCATATCTGCCCGACTGTTGACCGTTATGATTCAGTTTCTGTCGTTAAGGAAGGGAAAGTCTCAGAGCAGTGGAATGTTGAGGCAAGGAAAAGAAGAATTACGGTGTAAAAGGCGTGAAGGTGCGAGGGCTTTATGGCGTCTGCCTTTGAAACATTGGTATGTGGCCCGGCTACCTGTACAGGTAAACAAACCCACGGTACTCCTTGTTGTCGTACCTGACATCATCCCATCCGAGTGCCCTGATCACATAGAAATAGACCCCGGGAGTTGCCTTCCGGGATGAATTGTTTACATTGCCATCCCATCCTTGCCATGATTTAAGCATCTCATCCTGGCCATAAAAACTGTATACTCTTATTCCGCTCCTGCTGAATATATCAACGCTCAGGTATTTCAACGAACTCTTTTCAACAATGAAATAATCATTCAGTCCGTCACCGTCGGGAGTAAACACATTTGGAATGCTAAGTGCAGAAGGATCAACCACGATATAGCTAAATCTCATTGAGTCGATACAGTGAAGATCGCTTTCGATAGTCAGCTTAACGGAGTACTCACCGGGAATATAATACTTATGGGGCGGAGGATTGCTTAGTTTTGATATGGTATCATCGCCGAATTCCCATTTATAAATTGACGCTCTTACAGATTTATCAGTAAAGGTCACCTCCAGAGGAGCTTCGCCCCTGGATGGATCAACTGAAAAATCAGCCTTTATATGAATTGATTCGTAATAAAATGAAGATTCGCTGCTGCAGCCAAGAGAGTCGGTAACCCTCAGCTTATAAGTCACATTCTCGAGGGGAGGATTAAAGGTCTGGGGATTCAGCAGGAAGTCGGGAAAGGGTATTGATGATGCCGGATCAGACGACCACATGAACCTTACTCCGTTTGGCAATCTTATCTGTGAGCCGTTTACTATATCCCTGTAAAAAAATGTGTCAACAGCAGCCCTTCCGCTTAATGCAACATAGTCGCAGGTACGGTTTTGCAATCTGGCAAGGCTGTAAGGAGTGTCAAGAAATATCCATGCAGTCAAATTTGTATTATAACCTGTGCTGTTTGTTATGTTTACCCTGTATCCGCCTTCATCAAGGTTATTCGCTGAGGAACTCATTACTCCTGTCTCCGTCTTAACAGGGGTGCTGAAACTTTTTGTGACATCGCTCCATTTACTCCATGAAAAAGTAAAAGGGCCGGTACCTCCCGGGCTTACAGCGTTAAGAGTGCCTTTCTGAGTGCCGGAAACATTGCAATATACAAAAACAGGGTCTTTTACTCCAGGTGCAGATGGATAAGAAGTATAGCGAACAGCATTTATCCCCGGAGCTGATAATTGAGCCAGGGTGATAACAGGTATAAAGAGTACAGCAATGAAAAAAGAAAAACGCACAGGTAATCCGAACTTTAAACTATAACGGTTTCTATTTCCGTTTGGTATAATCCACTGCAAGTATAATAAAATTAATTGAGTTACTTTTTTTTATCTCTATGGTATCTCTGTGGACCTCAGTGTAACTAAAAGAGTTACAGGAACTGACACAGAGCTTCACAGAGCGGGCACAAAGTTACACAGAGTGGTTAAACGGATCAACTTCTTTATTGTTGATAAAAATATTTTATTACCATATCAAGTAATGGCTTTCTGAATTTGTATTTACTAAATTTGTCTCATCCGTTACGCTGTAATTCTGACAATAAATGACGCATGATTATCTCAATGACCTGAATGAAGCTCAGAGACAGGCAGTCATTCATACCGAAGGTCCGTCTCTTGTGATTGCAGGTGCGGGTGCTGGCAAGACCAGGGTGCTTACGTACCGTATCGCCAATCTGCTCAGTAAGGGGATTCCGGCATGGAACATCCTTGCACTGACTTTCACAAACAAGGCCGCCAGGGAAATGAAAGAGAGGATAGCAAGAATTATTGATCCTGAGACAGCCCGTCACCTCTGGATGGGTACATTCCATTCAATCTTCGCAAAGATCCTCAGGATGGAAGGGGAGAAACTGGGATATAAATCCAACTATACGATCTACGATTCGACTGATTCAAAGAGCCTGGTGCGTGCAATAATAAGAGAACTAAATCTTGACGATAATGTTTATAAGCCCGGGGTGATAGCTTCAAGGATCTCCATGTCAAAGAACAATCTTGTAACTGCCAGCATGTACGCTGCCGACGCTTTAATGCAGGAATATGACAAGGCCAGCAGGATGCCTTTACTTTCAGATATTTACAGGATCTATGCCTCACGCTGTTTCAAGGCAAATGCAATGGATTTTGATGACCTTCTGCTTAACACGAATATTCTTTTCAGAGACTTCCCCGATGTGCTGGTTGCCTACCAGGCAAAATTCCATTATATCCTTGTGGATGAGTACCAGGATACAAACTATGCCCAATACCTGATAATTAAAAAACTGGCAGCAAATCGAAGGAATATTTGTGTTGTCGGGGATGATGCCCAGAGCATTTACTCATTCAGAGGAGCAAGAATAGAGAATATTCTTGAATTCAGGAACGACTATGAGGACTATAAGCTTTACAAACTGGAGCAAAACTACAGGTCAACGCAGACCATAGTAAATGCCGCCAACGAGATTATTGCCAACAACGAAGGTCAGATCCGCAAAAAAGTATATTCCAGTAATGAGATCGGGGAAAGGCTTCAGGTAATACAGGCATTGACCGATACAGAAGAGGGATTTAACATCTCATCTGATATTTTTGATAAAAGATTCTCCCGGCAGCTTAACTGGTCCGATTTTGCTGTTCTTTACAGGACCAATGCCCAGAGCAGGATCTTTGAGGAGACTCTCAGAAGGAAGAACATCCCGTACAAGATCTACGGAGGCTTGTCATTTTACGAAAGAAAGGAGATTAAGGACATTCTTGCATATTTCAGAATGGTCATTAACCCTGAAGATGAAGAAGCTCTTAAACGGATCATCAACTATCCCAAAAGAGGTATCGGGGAAACAACTGTTTATAAAGTATTTGAAATTGCCTCAGGAATGAATGTGTCTCCATGGATTGTGGTTACCGATGCAGAAAAACATGCAGGACATTTTAATTCGGGTACTGTCGGGAAACTAAAGTGTTTTGCCGAACTTGTTAAAACAATGTCAGTTGGTTCAGATACTGTGGATGCCTTTACAAAAGCAAGGGATATCGCATTTGCTTCAGGGATACTCAAGGAACTTAGGGAAGGCAGATCGCCCGAGGAAGTCAGTCGTTATGAAAATCTCGAGGAACTGCTGAATGCAATCAAGATCTTTACCGAAGCAGCCGAAACCAACGGAGAACCCTCAATCCTTGAAGCATATATGGCAAATGTAGCTTTGCTTACCGACCAGGACAGTGAGAAGGAGGAAGATCGCGACAAAGTAACCCTGATGACAATGCATTCTGCCAAAGGACTTGAATTCAAACATGTATATATTACCGGATTGGAAGACACTCTCTTCCCCTCCCCACTGTCAGCCGGTAATCCGCGTGAACTGGAGGAGGAGAGGAGGCTCTTCTATGTCGCTGTAACCCGCGCAGAAAAACTTGCCACACTAAGCTATGCTCTCAACAGGTATAAATGGGGCAATCTTGAAAGGTGCAATCCCAGCAGGTTTCTGCGAGAGATTGATCCGAAATTCCTTGATTATCCACAGACTGGCGGAAAACCTTTTCAGGGAAGGAATTTTACCGGAAGCAGGGCTGCTTCGCTCCGTGAGCAGACTCAGAATTATAAACCGGCAGGCAGCCTGAAGAGAATGACCAGAGCTGAAACAGTTTCAGTAGTGCCCTTTGACGGAAGTGATCCTTCAGACTTTGCAGAAGGTGACACAGTGCAACACGAAAGATTTGGCAACGGATTAATAATCAGCATCGAAGGTAAACCTCCAAACATAACTGCCACAGTCGAATTTGAGGATTACGGCAGAAAAAAGTTGTTATTGAGATTTGCCAAACTGAGAAAAGTCTGAGCTCAAACTAACAGCTTTTTAAAATCCTGCCTCCAGCAGGTAATCCAGCACTTATCAACCCTCTTCAAAGGGGTTGTGGGAGATACATTATTTCTTGCCGGCCTGGCCGAAATTCATTTTCATGAATGTGTAACCTACAGTAGAAATCGAATGGTTATAATTTTCATTTATCTCTTTGGTCTCCATTTTCACTTGCAGGTTATTTTTTTTATCATAGCTCTCAAATGCAAGCATCATTGAACCTTCAAAATCAGGGTAGTTATAATATGTGGGCATTCCGGTTTTGCCCCAGTTCTTCTTATCGGCCTTTATTCTGACATCCTTTGTCATCCACACATTGCTATAGCCATCCTGATCTGCTTCAACAACTTTATATTCATCACATCTGTATCCGGCAATCATTCGTGTATTACCGGTTTTAGTGATTATTGCCTGTTTCTCATCCCGCACATTTTGAGTTTTTGCCTGGGCTGTCAGTGTCGAATCATCCGGTATAGTGGATATGATGCCCGTTTTTGAACCCTGTCCCAGCGTAA
>DCVC01000342.1:3068-8497 GCA_002328625.1 Bacteroidales bacterium UBA2198 | reverse complement strand
AGGGGATCTATCTCCTCATCGACATTAATCTCAAAACTGAACTTATCCTTGAACCTGATGGATTCAAGTTCAAGATAAAGCTTCAAAGCTGTCAGTTCATCGTTCAGAGGGATAGAGGTGTGCTGTGAGTTATCGAGGACCTTGCGCATCAGATTCGAGAACTTTGTCAGATAATTATTTGTGGCCAGCTTATCGTGCTGATACATATAATACTGTATTGAGTTCAGGGTGTTAAAAATGAAATGTGGGTTCATCTGTTGACGCAGGTTAGCCTGGGTTATTTCGGATATTTTGTGATTCATTTCGCTGATTCGTCGCTTGGCCTTAAGCTTTGAACCACGGAAAAGGAGCGCACCGATCGCCATGCTTAATACAATGAAACCTGTAAAACCGTAATTCAGGATCCTTTGATTTTTCAGCCTCAGTGAAAGGAGCTGTACTTCCTTATTATGATTTTCAAATTCATATCGTAATCTTGTATCTGCCAGACCTTTGATGTTTTCTCTGAGAGTATATGCATCCCAGTATTTTTTATAAAGAACATAATTATTATAAGCGTTTGAAGTGTCACGCATTCTGAGATACAAATCACTCATATCCAAATATATCCAGTAAAGGTCATACCAGTCATTGATTTTTTTTGCCTCATCAATCCCTCTTTGATAGAAGCTTACTGCTTTTTCAGGATCTTTCAGATCACGATATATTGTACCAATATTTCCAAGGGCATTTGCCGCTGCTGAATGCAGCCTTGCAGGTATGCTGTATTTAAGTGACTTGTTGTAACTATACAGGGACGAATCATACATTTTTTCAAGATAGTAGTTCCATCCTATATTTGCCAGCGAAAATGCAATAGTACCACTATCTTTATTTATCAGGGATAATTCAAGGCTTCTTCTGAGGAGTGCATCTCCCTTTCTGAAATCCCTTTCTTTTTCGCTTCCGAATGAAGTTCCCAGTCTGGAGAAGCCTATTTTAAGGTGCAAAGTATCATTCTCTGCTTCTGCTGCATCAATCATCATCTGAAGGCCTTGCCTGTAACCTTGCAGATCACCGACCTTTCTGTATATTGCAACCTGCCCTTCAATACTTCGTGGGATGATATCATTTAATTTCTCTTTCTTCGCAAGGGTAATACTGTTTTCAAAATAGTCCATACTTTCAGGTAATAACCCCATCTGAAAATAATAGTTTCCTAAGAAGACCATCGTTCTGGCAAGGATAACCATGTCCCCGTAGTTTTTAGCCTTTTGCATTGCCTTTTGCGCCTCTTCTGCCGCATTGTTAAAGTCACTTGTTAATAGTGAGTGATTGGCAATAAGAAGGTGAAGAAGAGGAGTGATCTCAATGTTTTTCTTATCGCAGATTAATAATGCGCTGTCAATAAGGGCTTTGGATTTCTCCAGCATAACAGGTTTCGACAAGTATTTAAATCCTTCCCTGGCAATGCTGTTAATCATCGCGGTATCACTTTTAGACCCTGATGATAACTTAATTCGTATGGCTTTTGATGATTCGGATGGCGTTTCAGCCAGAGCAGATGTCCGGATTAAAATATATGACAATATCAGAATGAGCTTAAAAGCTTTCATGGCAAATTTCTTTTAAATATAACAAAATCACACTGTTAAGGTCAATTCTACGGTAAAACAGGTACCCTGAAGTTAGGAAATCTGCTAAATTTATTCATATATGAATTTACAGATTGCAGGTTTGACTTTACAATTGGTAATATCGGTTAATGATTTGAGACTCTTTCAATAACCTCAAGACACATACGCCCGTTGTGGTATGGGCATATCCAGAATCCCGCTTTGTCGCCTCTTCCGGGTTCACCAGTATCAGTGACCGAACTGTACCACCCTCCGTTATTTCTATCAATGAAATGTCTTTTGATATAATTCCAGCAGTTAACAGCTTTATCAAGGTATAACTCATTACCTGTTAATTCAAATGCATTGATATACCCGACAACAGTTTCAGCCTGTTCCCACCATGACCGTCCGGTACTGACATGGCCCGTGGAATAATCTTTATCTGAGACCATCCCTCCATCCGATCGAAGGCCTTCTGCTGCAGCATCGGCTATCTTAATGCTCGTTTTCCTAACACGGGCTTTAAGCTCCTGATCTCCAAGCATATGAGCTGCCTCATACAGAAGCCAGGAACACTCTATGTCGTGGCCATAAGAATCGATGGTTGATGTGGGGTTCCACTCTCTATCCATGAAACAGATCAGGTGAAATCTTTTGTTGTCCACAATTTTATCGAGGAAGAGCTCTACCATATTTCTTAAACGGTCAGCTATAATCTTCTCGGGGGCGACCCTGTAAAGATTAGCGAAAGCCTCCATCACATGAAGTGATGTGTTCATTGTTTTCTGATCAGCAGCTGATCTCTCGCCTATCAACCTGTCATCCGTTTTTTTCCAGTCGCGGCTGAAAACTTCAAAATACCCGTTAGTTTTTTTATCCAGTACATATTTTTCGAATGCCTCAAATATTTCTTTTGCTTTTTTCAGAGCTTCCTGGTCACCTGTAGCGCGGCTATATTCAGAGAGACCATAAATAAAAAATGCATTTGAATAGGTTTGCTTCCGTATATCCGACGGCTCTCCTTTGTAAGTAACGCTTCTGAACGTCCCTCCATATTGATTATCAATGAAATGAGACAAGATGTAATCTTTTGCCCTTGCAGCGATACGCAGGTAAGAAGTATCCTTTAGAACCCGGTAAGCAGATGAATAGGTCCAAAGGATACGTGCATTTAGTATACCACCCTTGTCATCACCCTCGTAAACCTTTTCATTTCCGTCAATACGTCCATAGAATCCTCCGTTAATACTGTCAATCAGCCTGGATGACCAATAAGGCAAGATATTGACAGTAAGATCGTTATGGACTTCTTTTTTAAGCTGTTCTGTCCGCATTTTCTGACCCGGTGTTATTTTTACCTCCTGAGCCCAGATCACTATTCCTGAAAAGAAAAACAAAACCGCCGTATTTAATATGTATTTTTTCATCATATAATAATTAATTTTAATGACATGATAGCCTGTCCCGCATAGCGGGAGAACTCACATGTAACTGATTATTATAATATTGTGTTTGTTCATTCAAATACATGTGGGTTTCATGGTCTGATTCTTATTAATTGACTCGAGTATCTGGAATCAAAAACAGACTTATATTGATTTTGACTTTGTCGAGCTCCACTTCGCTCCGTTTCTTTGTTTGCCTCTGACCCTAAAAGATGCGAAAGAAATCAATTACTCATTTCAGGGCCGGGGAAAATAATTGATAATTGATTCTTAAGTGTTATTAAATTCTTATTATTGAAAACCGATAATCAAATTGTTTATAAACTGATACTAATTCGTCTGCAAATTATAATAAATATTCCAATTTGGATAACTCTGGATTCCTGTTTACTTTTTATATTGTTGCTCAAAAAACTATTTAAGATGGCGAAAGAGATTATTAAACCAGTCCGGCAGATTATATCTGTTTTGGTATTCAGCTGTTTCATTACCATGAGCATGACAGCACAGGTAAAACTCTATGAACAGGAGTGGTTAATTCCCACATATTCTGTCAGTCCGCCTGATAAAAATCCGATCTTCTTTAAAGGAGAGTCATACCAGGGAGCATCAAAATATATATACCCATACGGACTTAATGATGTTATCTCAAATGAAAAAGAAGACAAAGCGTGGAAGACTTTAATTCTTGAAAATGAATACATTAAAGTATGCATAACACCAGATATCGGCGGTAAACTCTACTATGCCACAGACAAGACCAACGGTTACAATTTCATTTACAAGAACAATGTCGTTAAACCATCAAACATAGGTATGCTTGGTGCCTGGGTATCTGGTGGTATCGAATGGTGTGTGCTTCATCACCACAGGGCTTCTACATTTCTGCCTGTGGATTATGCAATGTCGGAAAATCCGGATGGCAGTAAAACCATATACATCGGGGAAACCGAACCTCGCCACCGGATGAGGTGGAGCGTAGGCCTTACTGTTTTTCCCGACCGTTCATATTATGAGGCAGAAGTTAAAATTCACAACCCGACACCATATACCCATACTTTTTTGTACTGGGCCAATGTTGCTACCCATACTAATGAAAATTATCAGGTTATTTTTCCACCAAGTGTAAAAGTTGCCACTTACCACGCGAAGAATAGTTTTACTCACTGGCCTGTTTCCACCGAGGTCTATAATGGACAAGATTTCACTAAAGGTGTTGATATCAGCTGGTGGAAAAATGTAACCAGTTCCAACTCTTTCTTTGCCCACGACCTTAAAGAAGATTTTATGGGGGGATACGATCATGGAAAGGAGACAGGTACAGTTCATATTGGTGATCATAATATTGTTAAAGGTGCAAAATTATGGGAATGGGGCTCAGGTGCGCGCGGGCAGGCTACAGAAGCCAGATTGACTGAAAGTGACGGACCATATGTCGAAATAATGGTGGGGGCATTTTCCGACAATCAGCCTGACTACAGCTGGATAAGACCTTATGAGGTTAAAACGTTTAAGCAATACTGGTATCCGGTAAAGGATATAAAGGGTTTTAAGAATGCAAATCTCAACGGTGCAGTAAACCTCGAACAAAGGGAAAAGAACCAGGTCTTTCTCGGCTACTATTCAACAAGAAAAGTAAACAATGCCAAAGTCATCCTCCGGAAAGGCAATGAAGTTATTTTTGAAAAGAACCTTCATATCTCTCCCGAAAAGGCTTTTACACAGATTATTAAAATTACTGATCCGTATGAGCTTTCAGATCTTTACACACAGATTACGGATAACGAAACAGGAGAGGTTCTTGTTTCTTATAAGCCTGTTAAGATCCCTCCCGTTGAAAATCTGCCTGATATCGTCAGACGACCCGGATTACCGGCAGAAATACCTTCTGTTGAAGAACTCTACCTGACAGGAAGCAGGATTAACCAGTTTTATAATCCTACACTTGATGCCATGGATTACTACATGGAAGCTTTAAAGCGCGATCCATTCGATACGCGTACAAATACGGCAGTTGGTAACAGCTATCTTAAAAATGGAGACTACCTGACTGCAAGGAGTTATTTTGCCAGGGCAATCAGGCGGTTGACAAAAGACTATACACGGCCCTCAAATTGTGAAGCACTCTATCTGCAGGGGCTCACACTTAAAAACCTGGAGCTTTATGATGAAGCTGTCGATACACTTTACCGGGCAGCATGGGACCATGCATGGCACTCCGCTGCCTATCTGGAGCTTGCCAGAATATCCTGCCTTAAGGGTGACCTGGTTAAAGCCCTGGAACAAACAGATGAGTCATTATCGACAAACTCAAGGAATAACAGCGCCATCAGCCTGAAAGCATCCATCCAGAGGCGAAAGGGTGATTATAAGGACGCCATTGTAA
>DCVC01000342.1:0-2993 GCA_002328625.1 Bacteroidales bacterium UBA2198 | reverse complement strand
TTGAACTGGGAGTCGCTTACCTGAATGACGGACTAATTGACGAAGCTTTTGACATATTCAATAGATTTAAGGGGGAAAATCCGATCATAAGTTATTACCTGGGTTACATTGCTGATAAACAAGGTAAAATTAATGATGCATCGAAATATTTTAAAGCCGGGATGGGACAATCAACTGACTACTGTTTCCCTTTCCGTCTTGAAACCGTCAGGGTTCTTGAGAAAGCGTTAGAATATGAGCCGGAAGACAGTAAAGCATATTATTACCTTGGCAACATATTGTATGATAAGCAACCTGAAAGAGCAATCGGATACTGGGAGAAAGCCATCGAACATGACCCTTCATTTGCAATTGCTCACAGGAATCTCGGCTGGGGATATTATCGTCACCTGGGTAACGGAACAAAAGCTATAGATTCGTATGAGAGAGCCATTGCACTGAATAAAAATGAGCCTGTCTATTACGAGGAACTTGATGCATTATATGAGATGAGCAATACCCCCGTCGGAAAAAGGCTGAAACTGTTTGAAGGGAACAATGATGTTGTTTCAAAGCGTGATGATGCTTTTGCAAAACAGCTGACTGTACTGACCCTTGCAGGTATGCCTGACAAGGCTGTTGAATATCTTTCAGGCAGAAAATTCAGCTACAGAGAGGGCAGTTCGAGGGTAAGGGATATTATCATTGATGCCCATCTGATGCTTGGTAAAAAATACTATGATATAAAGGATTATGATAATGCACTTGGGCAATTTCTCCTGGCTCAGGTTCCTGAAGAGGAAGTAGGGGGCAGCAGGTCAGGAAACAGGAACCTTCAGGTGGATTACTTTATCGGTTTGGCATATGAAGCTCTTGGCAACAGATCCAAAGCAAAAAATTATTATACGCTTTCAACTGCACAGGAAATAAGAGGATCAGGTTATATTAAATATTACCAGGGATTAAGCTTCAGCAAGCTGGGGAAAACAACACAGGCAACTGAAGCTTTTAATTCCATGATAGCTGAAGGAACCAGACTTATTGAACAGAGCATATCACCTGATTCGGATTTCTTTGCCAAATTCGGGGAAAAGGAAGCTGAAAATGCGAGGTTGTCAAATGCGTATCTGCTTAGAGGGCTCGGGCATAAAGGACTCGGCAACAATGAGTTGGCGACAGATAACCTGAAGAAAGCCGTTGAACTGTCCGCAAGTAATCTGTATGCAAACGCAGAGCTGGTCGATCTTGCCAAATGAGGGGTGATATTATTTACCCAACGGTTTAATCGTGACTATGAAATCAAACCTCTGAGGCATAACCTGGTACTGAGGGAATACACCTGCCGCAGTGCAGCCCACACCACTTGTGGCATAATCAAAATTAAATGTCACGCCATCAAAAGGCTTGAGCTGATAGGTATATAACGCTTTTGTCAGGTTGTCTGGAGAATATGGATGAGCATTGAAATTAAAGAGCTTGTCTCCTCTGAATTCAAGCCCGGTACCATCCTTATCCGTTATTCTCACCCACCGGTTATCTGTACGTAATCCATAATCCTGCGGAATAAGATATGGTTCATACATTTCATACACACTCATCCTGTAAACACCTGTCCTGTAACCTGATTTCCTGTCGGGATAATTTTCCTGCGGACCGCGTCCGTACCACATAACCTGATCAAGACTACTGTCNNGGGATTATTGAGTTTTCAAGAGTTATTTCGCCGTTTCCGTCAATGGCATATTTAACATTGTTCAGAAATGCACCTCTTCTGTTTCCAAGTTGCGAAATGCTTTTAACAGTCACTTCAATTTTACCTTCACCTCTCTTTTCCCATCTGAAGCTTTCAAGATAAAAACTCATCTTATCAAGCCCTGAAGAGTACCACTCAGTGGCTGCAAAACGTCCAAATCCATCTGTCCTGTGCTTGATGTTTGAGGACCAGAATGTCCATTCATCTGTTTCATTTGCCAGCGGGGCCCTCCATACATTGAGCCCTCCTCCTTTATTAACCAGTTCCTTTCCCATTAACTGCATACTCAAAATGACTCCGGTTTTTTTGCTGAATGAATATTCGAAGTTTACGCCTTTCACTACCAGAATTTCTTCACTCTCCCTGACACTGACAGGTGATCCTGAATTTCCCAGCTTATTTGTCACAGGCTTAGACCAGGNNCAGAAATAATCTGTATTCAATGCCCTCTTTGAGTTCAGGTTTAGTATAAGGTATTCTGACAACATTTTGCTTTTGAGGCTCAAGGTTAATCTCCATAGTTCCTTTTTGCACAACCAAATCGTCTGCACATAATTCCCAGACAGCATCAAGGTCGCTCAGATTAGTGAAAAGATAACGGTTAGTTATTTCCACCTCGCCCTTTTCAGATGATATCAATCTCGCCTTTACAGGCTGACCTGATTTTTTAATCTGCCACATTTCGGGCTGTGGACGCCGGTCGGGCCATATAGTACCGTATGTCCTGGCACCAATCCCATAACTGAAAAACTCCCCTCCTTCCATGATATCTTCAAAATCGAGCCAGAGGGATGCTTCCCTCCTGACTTCTTCAGCGAGATTTTTCAGTGTTGAAAAAGGTACCTTTTTTGAGAATATACCAACCTGGTCTATTATTGCATCGCATATGTAGACATTTGTCTCCTGTCCGTGAATTTCAACATTCCTGCCAATGTTAACAGGGAACGGAGTATTCCTGATGTTACCCGAAACAGCTCTTTTTTTGCTTTCCCGCCCGTCAATTGTCAATACTATTGATTTGCCGTCGTATTGTGCTACAACATGATGCCAGTTGAGTTCCCAGTTTTCAGGAAGAGCTATCCTTACGTTGTGTTTTTGTCTTGTTGTGATATAGAACTCGAGGGAATCCTTTCCTGTCTGATGTATGCCAAACTGGTAATTTCCTTTCGTGATCAGAGTTCCTGCCGAGCTGCTTAGAACTCTCGGGTAAACCCACAGGTTAAGGGTCAGCTGATCTCCGTTTATTTCAAGTGCTTCATCC
>DCVC01000066.1:2883-16893 GCA_002328625.1 Bacteroidales bacterium UBA2198 | reverse complement strand
AGCTCTTAAATAATAGGTTGTATTGCGTGAAAGTCCTGTTATATTGCTTGTAAATGATCCGGTTCCTGTTCCATTGGTTGTCTTTGTGCTTAGAGCAACTGTTGGATTCGAACTTGTGCTCCAACAAACACCTCTGGCTGTTACTGCAGCCCCTCCATCACTGGTGATATTTCCCCCGGAGACTGCTGAGGTCTGCGTTATATCTGAAACGGCAGATGTTGTTAGTGTTGGAACGACTGGTATTGTAGTGAATACAATATCATTACCATAAGCAGTTCCGGAATTGTTAGTCGCGTAAGCTCTTACATGATATATTGTGCCTGGCTGTAACCCCGTAAGGTTGCTTGTGAAGATTCCTGTTCCGGTGCCATTGCTGGTCTTATTGTTGTTTATAGTGGGATTGATTGTGGTTGCCCAGCAAACACCGCGTGCTGTTACTGACGTTCCACCATCACTAGTGATATTTCCTCCGGAAAGTGCAGTTGTTGATGTGATTGACGATACTGCTGTGGTTGTGATAGTTGCCAATCCGGGTTGAGTCGTCTTAAATGATACCTCATTGCCATAACCAATACCGGCACTGTTAGTTGCATAAGCTCTTACATAATAAGTTGTATTTGCAGTCAATCCCGTTATGTTACTTGTAAAACTACCGGTTCCGGTTCCATTTGCAGTTTTACTGCTGGCTGTATTAGGATTACCTGTAGTATTCCAACACACGCCTCTGGCTGTTACTGCAGCCCCTCCATCACTGGTGATATTTCCCCCGGAGACTGCTGAGGTCTGCGTTATATCTGAAACGGCAGATGTGGTCAGTGTTGGAACTACTGCTATTGTAGTAAATTCTATATCATTACCATAAGCAGTTCCGGAATTGTTAGTCGCGTAAGCTCTTACATGATATATTGTGCTTGGCTGTAACCCCGTAAGGTTGCTTGTGAAGATTCCTGTTCCGGTGCCATTGCTGGTCTTATTGTTGTTTATAGTGGGATTGATTGTGGTTGCCCAGCAAACACCGCGTGCTGTTACTGACGTTCCACCATCACTAGTGATATTTCCTCCGGAAAGTGCAGTTGTTGATGTGATTGACGATACTGCTGTGGTTGTGATAGTTGCCAATCCGGGTTGAGTCGTCTTAAATGATACCTCATTGCCATAACCAGTACCGGCACTGTTAGTGGCATATGCCCTTACAAAATAAGTTATATTTGCCGATAATCCCGTTATGTTGCTGGTAAAACCACCTGTGCCGGCTCCATCGGATGTCTTGCTATTGGCAACAGTAGGATTTGATGATGTGCTCCAGCATACTCCCCTTGCGGTTATTGGACTTCCTCCGTCAGATGAAATATTTCCCCCGGAAACCGCAGAAGTCATGGTTATTGAAGTGGGTTCGGTGGTTGTCAGTGCCGGAATTAACGGGGTTGTAGCAAAGGAGATTTCCCCTCCATAATACACCTTTCCTTTGCTCTTTACATATGCCTTGACATAATATGTTCTGCCTGGTTCAAGATTTGTCAGTACACTTGTATATATTCCTTTGGAACCGGTTGCTCCCAGGTTCTTTTTTGAATCGGAAACGGTGGGACTTGTGTATATATCCCAGCAATGTCCATGTTCAGTCAGCCCTTCTCCAAGGTCAACAATATTGCCGGTAACTCTGGCTCCTGTGGATGCAACCTCTGAAGCTGATATTGTCTCAACCTTTGGTTCTCTCGGCATTTTTTCACATTTGCCCAGTATCAGAATCAATGAGCAAAAAAGCAAAGCTGACTTTAATCCGGTGTAATTAGTTTTCTTCACTTCTCATTGCCTTGTGTTACCCCCTGTAATAACAATAGTGTATCATTTAAGCGGTTTGTTAACCCAGTTTTCCCTGTTGTTATCGCCGAATATTACTTCAGGATTCTGATCTTTCTCGTTTACTTTTAAGGATTGCAGCGGAACCTGGGTTTTCAGATAATCTGCCAGTTCGCCGTAAGTCGTATTTCCTTTTGTGTCTTGTAATTTTTTTAAAAGAAAATATGTAAAAATCCCATGTTGTTTTAATGCGTAGGGTAATGCAGATTGTGTACCCGAACTCGCTGAAAATACGATAGTGTTAGCAGGCGGGACATCCAGTTTTGGTTTAACCCTGATTCCCCTCGAGGCAAGCAGCTCATTATTCCTTCCGCTTCCTGAGAAACATGCATCAAGATAAATGGAGACCAGTTTTGCATTTGAACTTTCAAACTTTCTATAGAGATCTGACAATCTTATTGAGCCCGTAAGGTTGGTGGCAGATACGTCCACAGGTATAAGATATGGAATATTGGTTATCTCATCAGGAAATCCATGACCGGCATAATAAAACACTATTTCAGCATCAGGGGTAATCATTGCTTTTTTTGATATCAGGTCAACCTCCCGGCTCATTTCTGCTGAAGTAGCGTTTTTTAAAATTTTAACGTTCTCTTCGTCAAACCCGAGTGTATTTATTACGTATTCCTTAAAGAATTCCGCATCCCGTTCAGCAAAGATAACGTCCGCTTCATTGTTAATGCCTGTTTGCCTGGTAGTATAATCCTCATTTCCTATTATCAGGGCGTACTTGTTCGGAAATTTTTTCGAATCAACAGGAATGTTCCTGTCTACCTCAGGTATCAGTGAAGCAATTTCAATTTTATAATTTTCAGAAGGTTTCCCTTCAATCACTACCTCCCTTCCTGCCAGTAATGACTGGTTAAGGCCAACTGACACAAGAGTGTCAGAGGCAAATTTTTTATACTTTTCATTCAGTTCAACTTTTATAGGTATCGCGTCTTCCGTAAATCGCCTGGTTGCAGTGAAAAGAAATTCAAGTTCAACAGCTTCACCAGGCCTGAGTGACCCTAAATCATAACTATTAATGCCCCCCAGCATGACACAGTTTTCCTTTAGAAAAAGGAATTCAGCTTTTACATCATTTGCATAGCCTGACCCAATATTCTGTACAAGTACTTTCAGGTTTATCGGGTAATTCAGGGTTATTTTGCCACCCAGGTTAGTACTGAAAACCGCATCAACCACCCTTATTTTCGGTTCCTGAAACTTTCTTGCATCAATTTTGACGTTAACTGGTGAAGCATCAAAGCCTTTTTTTTCAAGTGCTTCAAGTATAAATTCCGCTGTTCCGCTTTGAAGTGTCAGATCCGTGGTTACAGGCACTTTCAGGTCAACAGCCTGTCCGGGTTTAACATCCCCTATCTTTAATTGAGGGTTAAAAGACATACCGGGAACCGGATTTTTTGTTGTTATCCGCAATGTGACAGCTTCTGCAATACCTTCACCTTCATTTACAACTCTGACCGAGATCTCATTCTTTTCATCCGCATCGATAATCTTATTTTTGTTCTCATCAATAAAAGTAAAATCCTTTATTGTAAGATCAGGAAATTGTTTGATTGATGTAATTTCCTGTACAACTGGTTTGTAGATTATGTGTTTTGTCTGGCTTCTTCCCGGAATAAGACTCTTTTCCTGGCCGTTCAGACAGCAGAGCTGAATATAACCAGCACAGATGATTAAAACTAGGGTCTTCATTGGTTTATATAATTTAAGCTTAGAAATTTATTTTACATGATACCTGATGAGTATGTTCCACGGCTAAAGAATAGCCAAAATTAACAGTCCTGCTTACCTTAGGCTTTCCCGGGGTTTTACTTTTAACAGCCAGCACAGATATAAGGTCAACGGACCATACAACTGCAGCACCGCCTGCAAGCATTAAGGATATATTATTGGCATTTTTTGCATCATTATAATATTTATCTCTGTCTTCAGCGGTGTTTGCTAATCTGTAATCATTATAGTTCAGGTTTGACTTATTTGCCATTAACAATGACCCAATAATTGCCCCATACCCAATAAAGCCTTTAACTAAATGCCCGTTATTACGGGTTAATTTGCTTGTACCCCAACCCGGAAAGATCAATGATTCAAAAAAATAAGATGTCCTGCTACCCTTGGAAGTTTCCGCCTGCTTAGCTGCAGAAGGTGTGTCTCTTTTTATGGCCGGCACCTCTGATTCGGCTTCAAAGGGTGCACTTATTACCTCCCCCGTAATAACAACATAGATTTCTTCATCCAGTGTTATATTATCTTTTTCTATATCCCAGTAAATCTTATTATCGGTAACACTCTGAACTCCCTTAAGATCTCCCGTGAAAGATATTGCATTGACTCTTTCGCCTGTAGCTTTGAATATTTCGGCTTTTACATTGAACCTGTCATTGGACTTAAAATCAGTTATGCTGTATGTAATAACTAATTTGTTCCCAACAAGTGAAAAATCAACATTACGTATTGCTGCAGTTTTCTGACAATAACATAAAATCCCCGGAGAAAGCAATAACATTAATAAAATCGTTCTGGTTTTCATAAGGTTAAAGTTTTATAAAAGCAGGTGTTCCCTGGTATGAAAAAATTGATATACAATAAAATACTTTGCTTTTACTGACAGAGTAACGAGAACAGACAAAACAGCAAAACAGATCAGTTCTTCTATTGTTTATTACGTTCTTCTCCATGGTTTTACCACATTTAAACAACTGATATCGTTGTTTCCTAACCAAATATAAATGCTAAATAAAAAGATCTACATACTTATTATTAGGTATTTTAAATCACTATTATTGAGTATTGGTATTATTTATGAACGATAACAAATCAGCCCTTTTAAATAGTCATTTTTTTATGGTTACCCAAATAATCTGTAACTGGAGATCCCTGTTTTTGGCTCTGTTATCCTGTAACCATGAATGAAAAGCTTCATGATCCATCCATTTAAATGTTTTATATTCGTTTTCCAGTTTATCAGGTGGATTATAGAAATACCCGCCGAAGGGTGATGGTGAAAACAGAATATAAAACTGGTTGTAATCTATTGGCCCCTCAGTATAAAACTCTATTTCATCCACAAGTTTTCGGTCAGTTAAATAGTCACATTTCTCCTTTGAAAAAAAGATATATTCCTTGTTGTTATCCACCCTGAAATGGTTTTCGTTAGAAATATTATATGGGATACAGCGCTGTATAGTCTTCATATCGTCATAAAATACAATTAAGTAGCCGTCCTCAGGGCTTCTGAAATAGAGATATCCACTTTCGCCATTGACGAATGTCTCACTTCTGTCAATTACCGGATCTGTTCCGTCGAGAGTATATGCCTCGAATTTGACTTTTGCCGACTCAATTTTGCGTGCATAGCCACTTAATTTGCAGGTAAACCAGTAATTTCCGTTTTCATCTTTGTAATCATTAAAGCTTTTGTTTTTATCTCTTATCCATACTCCGTTGGGAAAAGTGTTTAAGTAATTGCTTCGTCTGTCGCTATTTGAGATCACACTTCGTCCCTGCATCTCCACCGTGGTATGTCGCTCATAATTTGATATCACACTGGTCCCGAACTCATTTTCAAGTGCATTTTCTCTAGCCTGCATAAGTGCTTCATTTTCGTAGTGTGCCCTGGTTTTTAACAAATTATTTGCCAGTACTGTACCCTCCCCGGATATCAATACTTCCTGCGACAGCAGGGAAGAGAACCGGAATAACACAAGCAACAGTACAATAAAAAAGTACTGCTGCTTGTTATTAACACTCAATAATTCAGTGGATTTCATTTAATCTAAATTGAATATCCTGTCAAGGTCCTTATGCAGTTCTTCCGTTTCATTCTTCATTTGCTCCCTGATATATTCCCGTGCTTTTTCCATAGCCAGCCTCTGGCTGTATGCTCCTGCATAATTAACTTCGATGATTGTTTTGCCGTCGCGTTCATCCTTGAGCTCACGGAATAGCAAATAGGTATCTTCCATAGAGACCTTCTGGGCAATCAATTGCTTTCCGGCAGTTACAGTCTTATTTATACCTTCAGCGCTTTTCATTGATACCTGCTGGGTGTTAAGGCTTCTTTTAACGAGCTCAGCCACACGTGTTTCTATATTTCCGGCAAGGGCAGCTCTGGCAGCTGCACGGCAGGCGTTTGCAGCACCTTCAAAGGTGGGATCAACCGATGATGTATATACGACATCAAACTTTGATTCTCCATTTTCATCAGTTGCAAACTCTTTGTTGATCGCTTCCCGTATATACAATTCCACTGAGCCTGCACCCTTGGGTGAATAACCTTGCTTGACCATTTCCCTGGTCCTTTGTTTAAGAGCTTTCTTGTACTCTTTCTGCCTGGTCTTAAGTACCTGTGCTTCAGTCATTCCGAAACAGGCAATAAGTATTGTAACCAGGGCAATTCTAAGGATGTTTTTTGTTTTCATAGTTAATTAGGATAAAGTTTAAAATTGTTAATTTCCTGTTTTTTAGTATTCAAACTATTACTTCAAAATTACATCGTGATATCATCCTGGAAAATACCTGTCATCAGGTAATTTAAATCACTGATAAACAGTATTACACGGCTAATTTATTGTCAATTGCAAATTTTATTAATCCTACAAGTGTCTTGCAGTTTGTTTTTCGGAGTATATTCTTCCGGTGAGTTTCAACAGTGAGAGGACTGAGAAATAGTTTTTTCGCTATTTCTGCAGTTGTTAACTCCTGACATATCAATGAAATAACTTCCTTTTCTCTATTTGAAAGCTCATGTGTCTTATCTCTTATCTTTTCTTTTGCAACGTAGTTTTCTGTCATAATTGAGATCACTTCATTGCTGTAATAGGTCCCGTGATCGGTGACTCTGCTTATTGCATTCAGCAGTTCTTTCTTATCGGAGTTTTTCAAAATATACCCTTCGGCTTCAGTCATTACAATTTCATGAATTATCTCTCTGTCATTATACATAGTAAGAACCAGAACTTTTATCTGCGGATAATTCTTCTTGATCTGTCTTGTAAATTCAGTGCCCGACATTCCGGGCATATTGATGTCAGTAATTACCAGATCAACAGATATTTCGGCAAGAAGATCCAGCGCTTTTCTTCCAGTATTAGCCTCAGCTGCAACATGCAGGTTCTTTTCTTTGGCAAGCATGGTTTTCAACCCGTCAAGAAACATTTGATGATCATCTACTAACATTATTTTTGTTGGTCCGGGAGTAGTAATACTGCTCATAATAACAAAATTCTGAATAAAATATGTTTAACTAAACAGATATTCTGATTGGTCAGGTCAGTATTTCAGATCGTAAAAAAAATCCGCTTTTATGTTACAAAATGTTCTCACCTTCATTATTTGAATTGCTCTGTTCTGAAAGATTTCAATAATACAAATGAGACACTACATTTTAGTAAATTTAGGAAAAAATCCTGACACTTATACTGGTTCCATGATTTTTTCTTGAATTAATCTCCATTCTGCCATTAATAATGGCCAACCTTGAATAAATATTCTTCCACCCTATTCCGTTGCTGTTGGAAATCTCAGCAGTATCGAATCCAATTCCATTGTCTTCTATTGAAAGTTCGAGTTTTTCTCCATTGAGACGATTGAAGATAATGCTAATCTCCGATGCTTTAGCATGTTTAATAATATTATTAAGTATTTCCTGAATTATCCTGTAAACAGATATTTCAACTTTCTCATCAAACCTGCTCTCCCCTAAATTACTGGAAAATGAAGCATAAATCTTTTTAGAAGCATTTATTTTTCTTACCAGCTCTTTAACCGCAGCCGGAAGTCCGAGCCTGATCAATGGCCCCGGCATAAGGTTATGTGAAATATTTCTTACTTCCTGACATGCTTCATCTAATATCTGAGATGAACGGGCAAACAATTGTTCATGTTCAGGAGGAATAGCTTTTAAAGAATCCATTATTTCAGACAATTGAAGTTTGGATAAGGACAGCATCTGTCCTACACTGTCATGGAGATCTCCGGCAATTCGTTTCCTTTCCATCTCCTGTGCCTCAATCACGGCTTTAAATCTTTCCTTTTCAAGTTCGGCAATTTTTCGTGCATTTACAGACTTCTGATTTATGCGGTAGATGTAGAATCCGGAAACAGATGTAATCAGCATAATGATAATAACAGCCAGGCTTATAACAATTTGGGTTTTTCTCTTTTGCTGTTCTTTCTCCAGCACAAGGATCTTATTCTCCTGCTTTTGTTTTACAAATAACGCCTCTATTCCTGCAACATTGCTTTTTTCAGCAAGCATGTCATTTTGCAGGTTATAATAATTCTGCAGATTGAAATAAGCATCTTTGTATCTGCCCTGTAGCGCATAAACATCAGCCATGTGCTGGTATGTACTTTTCATTTCTTCTTTAAAGCCATATTGTTTAGAGATTACAAGACTGCTGTCGTAATAGCTCAGCGCAGACTTCATATTACCCGAGTAAAAAGCCATGTACCCTAAGTTGTCATACACAGAGGTTAAATTTCGCATGTCACCTTTCATCCTTGAATAACGAAGTGCTTTTGCAAAGGATCTCAAAGCCTGGTTGTGATCATTTTCAATCATTGCAATCACACCTAAACTATTAAAGGCTTTCCCTGCGCTAACCGCATCATCTGCCTTTTCTGAAAGAAATACACACTTTTCATAATATAATTTTGCGCTGTCAAATTCCCATAAGTCATAATACACATTTCCAAGGTTCTGGAAAGTGAATATCATAGAAAGGGAATCATTAAGCTGCTGTTTGAGATTTAAGGATAATTCAAAGAAATCTTTTGCCTTTTCAAGTTCATCTAATTGATAGTAAACAATACCAATATTGTTAGAAGTGGCTGATATGCCATTTTTATCGTTCAGCGAATCAAAAAGTTCAAAGGCATACAGATAATTTATTACTGCATTACTGTAGTCTCCTTTTTTTTCAGAGATTGTACCAAGATTGTTTGCGCTATTTGCTCTTAATGCCTTATTATTCAATTTTTTGGATATTTCAAATGACTCAATGAAGTATTCTTCGGCCTTAGTCAAATCAGATTGGCTGATGTGAAATAATCCTAAACATGAAGTGCTCCTTGCGATACCGTTTAAATAGCCGGCTTTCCTGCTGATTGTCAATGCTTTCTCAAGGCATTTCCGTGCATTGGCTGTATCAGTTTTTAGTAATTTGAAATACAGTACTATTTGTTTGCTTACTTCGCTTGTATCATATTGTTGAATGAAGGAATTAAAATGTACTGAAGCACTCAATGAGAATATAAAAACCTGAAGTGCAAAAACTATATTACAGAGCAGCGCTCTTTTTATTTTCATGATCTGTAAATTTGGTTAAGAAAGATTTCACATTCATTATAATAGCTGTGAATGCACAGGCATTTTCTTCCTGTATTGATTATCATAGCTGAAAATTATCTTACCTGTTACCTTATCCAGTAGAATATAATTCAAATCATTCCATACCTGATTGTTACCTATCCTGACACCATTTAACACATCAATCTTTGCGTTACCATTAATATATGATAATTTTAACCTTGACTCGTGTTGTGCCTGCAACGGATTGATTATAACAGGCTGGTGATTGATGGTCTTTATCCATGTAACACCATTATAATTAATTATTTCGCTTATCTTAGCGATTTCGGAATATCGGGCTGGCAGATCAGATTTCATGTTATAGTAAACAGTTTCAATGGTCTTTTGTAACGAAGCACCCTCTATTACAGAACCATAATTGGTCAGATACTGGATCAATGTGTAGAGCAGGGAGACAGATCTGGGATAATTTTGCTTCACCAGATAATCATTGCTTTTTATCAGGTAATTAATCAGGTCGAACTGCCCATTAAATTCCAAATATTTGCTCTTATCCACCCCTGAAACTTTGCCCGGTATCATAGCATATATGTAACAGAATTCTTTGTCGTCAACCTGCATAAGGTAATTGTTTTCGTAAGGAAAGTGGTCATTAGGCATATAATATTTTATATTACCATTGGGATCAACCACAGTTGTAATCCCTTTAGCTAATGAATCTGCAGGAACCAGTATTTTCTGAAGCCAATATGTTTTCCCGGACTTGTCTAATTTAGCCAGATAGAAATCTCCTTGTTCCTGTGAGGTTATTCGGTAACCGTCAAGGATCAAAGTGTCTTCAAAATATCCGAATGCGTAAAGAAATTGTTCATTTACTTCTGAAATGCAATAACCAAAATTAGGACCTGACCCAATTAAACGTTTTAGCCATTGTATTTCTTCTACAGGATCAAGATGAGCTATAAACGCGCTCGCATTTTCAACGTTGCCGTCTGACTTTTCATCAACTGAGAGTTTATCTGTTTTCATGATTCCGGTCAGAAAAATATTCCCATTTCCTGTAATACTTATGTTATGCGTATTATTTGCCTGTAGAAGTCCTTTATCGAATACATTTTCCCAGGTCTTCCTTGAAACCAGATAATGATTGTAATTTGAGTTAAAATCGATAATCGTGGCATCTTTGACCTGAAAAGGGGGCAGAATTATTCCAGGAGGTGCACTGGTATAAGTCGGGTCGCAAACTAAGTATTCAATCCCGTTATGAATCAAATTGCCTTTAACCTCAGAATCTGGAACCTGAACTGCCGAACATATATGACCATTAAAGTCAAGTGCTATAACATTAAGATGCAGTAGTTCATTAATTAAGTAAGAAAACATAATTGTTCTGTCATCACAATCAGAGTTATTATAATAAAGCATTTCTTCAGGAACCATATATTTCTCCCGATTAAATTGTTCTGCATCAGTTTGGTACATAAATCCTTGCTGAACCAGGTTCAATAGGAAATGTATTGATTCAGAACGGTCCATGTTCTTAAGATGAGGTGCAATATTTTCTTCAATTGATTCTTTGAAAGTTGCTGAAACAGGTAAGGCAAAATAAAAGTCGATTGGTGTCATTGGGTATTTAGAAAAATAATCAACATATCGCATATCATAAGATAAAGGTATTGAATAACTTACACCTTTGTAAAGAAAGGTTATGATTATATCTTTTTGAACCTCTTCCAGAAGCAGGGGCTTATCATGAAATATGTTTAGATATTTATACCCCTTAAAATAATCGATATCATATGTATTTATTAAATCATTTCTATATCCCATTGCGTAGTAACGTTCACCATTAATATTGAACCAGGGTGTATTATAAATTGTCTGAGAGGAAGCAAACAGGACAGCAGAAGTGTCTTTGAAATATCCGATTTTTACCCTGAAATTTGATTCCATAAGGAGAAACCAGGCGATCACTTTCTGCATATTAGGATCATCGCTAATGGATTTGCAGAATTCATCTACCAGACAGTAGTAATCCCAATCGTTAAGGTTCATTTGTCTGACTATTTCGATAAACTGTTCCAGGGTAATCCTGTAATTTACATTTCTTAAGAAATCATAAGTGCTTTTTACAACTTCTGAGTTTATTTTATTTGTCGCAGGCATCTGTCTTATCCGGTTGTCAAAATCAATATCAAATGAACTTCCCAGGAACTTCAATGTAACCTTATTTCTCAATCCAACTGATTTTGTGTCTTCATAGGCTGGCGTTAACAAAATTCCTTTGCCTTCTTCCAGGGTTATTCTCCTTTCATTTATATTGGGGAAAGTGTTTACCCGGGGGGCAAGCCTATATCCGGGAATTTGTTCAGGTTTAGTATTACCAGGGAATTCATCAGCCAACATCACTTTAAACTCCCTGAAACTTTCCTTCAATAATTCAGAAAATTCCTTCTCTGATTCCAGTATAATTTTGATATACTCTTTATTTATGGTGTCAACGAAAGTTTCAAATTCGTGTTTTGACTTTTCCTGAATTTCGTCAAACTCTTTTTCAATCTCGTCCCTGAACTTTTTAAAATCTTTCCCTACTTCCTGTGAGATTACCGTTGAAGATAAAACCAGCATGAAAGAACAGAAGAATAGTGTCCGCATGATTTCATTAAATTTATTCAAACCTAATTTAAGAAGATTAAATTGTTTATTACTATTTGATTCCGGTAATACAAAAATAATTTTGATAAATCACTGGTTAAATCACTAAATAATGGTAATTTAAATACCTGCTTACAGGTATAATGATAATAACCTTATGCTTCATGAATTGCTGTTAACAACATTTTCTGAAATCACCATTGCAGTAAAACAGAAAATCCACCCCTCCTTTCAGAATCCGGGTGGGATGGATCTTCTTCAGCGCTATTCAGGAGTCTTTGCCGATATCTTTCCTGAATCCTGTTTTATTCTATTTATTCCTTAATGCACCTTACCGATAAGCCTTTGTTTTTCGCGTATGCCGGGCTGACTAAACCCGGGAGGTCATTCTGAAGATATTTGCCAATTGCATTTCCAGAGCCAGGCTCCTGCTCCGATGAAGTCCACCAGAATCCTATATTACCAAGATATGTAAAGGAGCCGTTATAGTTACGGAAACCTGCCGGAAGAGCTGAGAATCCACTGCTGTTATTGCTTGCCTGATCATTCCCTACAGTCCCTGTTACTGCGCTCTCGTTCCAGCCTGATGTTGCAGCCATCGACTTGCCAATATCATCACCGCTTCCCCCAAAACCGAATCCGTTGTTTGTCAGGTATGTTGCGAGAATGGTCCAGTCGTTGTTATTCGGCATCCGCCAGCCGACAGGACACAACTGACGACTGTCGGTTACTGCGTACCAGTTGTACAGCTTGCCGTAAATGTCGTTGTTGGCATTTGAATTGTTATATATTGCATACGCCCCTGTAGTTGTACTGTTCCATTCACTGTCGATCAACCCTGTAAGTATCGGATCTCCGTTGCGATATTTGCTTACTTTGAGGTTTTCTGTCATCCATACCTGGCCCCCTATTTCAATAACATCATATACATTACCGTCGATATCCGTAACTGTAATGATCTGTTGCGTGGTGAAGGACAGAGTGTTTCCATAAGCCGTTCCTGCACTGTTCGTGGCATAAGCCCTTACACTGTATGTCGTGTTTGGCGCCAGCCCGGTCATGGAACTTGTAAAAGTACCGGCACCGGTACCGTCAACAGTGTGGCTGTCAGCGATAGTGGGTGATGAACCTGTACTCCAACATATCCCCCTGGCAGTAACTACCGATCCTCCTGTGGATGTAACATTACCTCCTGAGACGGCTGAAGTGGTAGTGACCGCGGTTATTGCAGCAGTACTCACAGAAGCCAAAACAACTGGTGTACTGAACGAAACCTCGTTTCCGTAAGCTGTTCCTGCACCGTTCACTGCATAAGCCCTGACAAAATATATTGTCCCGGGCTGCAATCCGGTGATGTTGCTGACAAAGCTTCCTGTTCCGCTGCCGTCACTTGTCTTATTGCCGGCAGTTGTCGGATTAGATGTGGTTCCCCAGCATACCCCTCTGGCTGTAACTGCTCCGCCTCCGTCAGATGTTATATTACCACCAGAAACAGCCCCTGATGATGTAATTGATGTAACATCCGTTGTGGTCAGGATGGCAAGCTCGATTTTATTAGTGATGAAAGATACCTGATTGCCATATACTGTCCCCGTGCTGTTGGTCGCATATGCTCTGACATAGTACGTGGTGTTGTCTGTAAGACCGGTCATATTACTTATAAAAGTGCCTGTACCGGTTCCATCAGAGGTTTTGTTGTCTGCTAAAGTAGGATTTGTCGCAGTACTCCAACAAATGCCCCTTGCAGTAATTGAGGCACCACCATCATTGGTTATGGTCCCTCCGGAGACAGCCGAGGAGGCAGTAATAGATGTTACTGCAGCAGTAGTCAGGGTTGCCCCAATAACCGGGTTTGTAGTAAATGTTAACTGATTGCCATAACCTGTTCCGGCACTGTTAGTTGCATATGCACGTACATAATAGGTGGTGCCTGCTGTCAGTCCGGTAAAAGTACTGGTAAATGACCCTGTTCCGGTACCGTCAGTTGTTTTACTACTTGTAATTGTAGGATTTGCTGAAGTGCTCCAGCATATACCACGGGCAGTTACAGCAGCACCTCCGTCGCTGGTTACATTGCCGCCCGACACCGCATTTGTCTGAGTGATGCCTGTTACATTAGCTGTTGTAACAACAGGAGGAGTTGCTTTCTTCTTGCAGGAAGTCAAAAAAAA
>DCVC01000066.1:0-2793 GCA_002328625.1 Bacteroidales bacterium UBA2198 | reverse complement strand
GTGTTATTTAATAATCAGGTTACAAAATCCGATAAGTCTGATCAGATCGTCCCTCCTTTGAAGCCTGATATTATTCTGTTTTATGAACTTCTTTAAATCATTTTCTTTCCCTGGGAAGATTTTAAGAAGTTGATTCACATTTACGAAGCTGTTCATCTCGTAACCTTTCCTGATCCAGTATACAGGTTTGTTATTAACTGTGTAGTCTGATGGCAATTTCAGGTTATAGTAACCCGATGTAGTACTGATAGATGAATAAATGGTAACAGCCGAAGTCTGAGAAGTGCCTCCGTAACCTGCCGGCTTTCCGGGAGGGACAATTGTGGCACTATGCTGTATAAAGAGTGAAACAGGTGCATCAACCACCAGTTCATAAAATACTTTACCAAAAGGCACAAATCTGCTGTTCTGTAAAAAAATCGTATCAATGACTTCAATCCCAACCAGGTCCAATAACTTATCGTTTTTTTCATACACCATTCTTTCCGAAACCATGTTATAATTCAATAATACTTCCTGGCTTTTTCCGGTTTTTAGCTTTACCAAACCTTTTGTAAATTCAGAATAGAGATACTGCAGATATGACCTGTCTGAATCATCCTGTGCCAAAATAAATGGTGTAAAATGTAAAAAGAACCATAAAGCAATTATCCGGCAAGACATTGATGAAATATTAAATTTAAATGTCATAATCCTTACTGTTTATGTCAGATCAAGATAAAATCAACAAACAACCATTTGAAGAATTAATTTGCTTTAACTGGATCTATTAGGTACCTAAACACTTTAATTTTTAACTTGTGCACAACAAATTTATCACTTTTTTAGCACAAAGACACGCAAGTATTTTACTAAGGACCAATAAGGAATAGCAGTTATTGGCTAGATTTGTGTTTTTATCAGACAATACAGGAAAATGGATTCTCAAATCACGATAATCGGTGCGGGTGTTGTGGGACTGGCTATTGCTGAGAGATTATCGTCAAACTTCAAGGATGTTTTTCTGGTCGAAAAACATAAAACTTTCGGGCAGGAGACAAGCAGCCGNNAAAATATGAAATACCCCACAGGAAATGCGGTAAGCTTATTGTTGCTACCACCGAAGATGAGATCCCTGTCCTTGAAAGTATCAGGAAGACCGCTCAAAATAACGGGGTTGATGACCTTATTCTGATGGAAAAAGACAAGATAGGCGAACTTGAACCCGCTGTTTTTGCATTAAAGGCTCTTTACTCTCCTTCCACTGGTATTGTAGATACCCATTCGCTTATGAAAAGGTTTGAGATCAATACTTATAATAATGCCGGGCATATAGCCTATGGAAGTGAAGTAACAGGGATAAAAAGAATCACGGGTGGTTATGTGATAAGGTTACTTGACTCAGATAACAAAGAGTACAGTTTTACTACCCGGTTTATTGTTAACTCGGCAGGTCTTGCATCGGATAAGATCCCGGAAATGGCTGGAATGATGGCTGAAAACCTTAAGATATTATTCTGCAAAGGAGAATATTTCAGGTTGAATCCACCAAAAAACAGGTTGATAAACAGGCTTGTTTATCCGATCCCGCATCACAATCTTGAAGGGATAGGAATACATGTCACTATTGATATGGGAGGTGGTGTCAAACTCGGACCGGATGTGACATACCTTGATTCAAATATTTACGATTATTCTGTTACACAATCAAAGCAGGAAGCGTTTTACAGGTCTGTCAGAAAATTCCTGCCATTTATTCAATTAAATGATATATCCCCGGAAATGGCAGGGATCAGACCCAAGATCCAGAAACCGGGTGAACCAGTCAGAGATTTTTATATAATGGAAGAGGGTGCAAGAGGCTTTCCGGGATTCATCAATCTTATCGGAATAGAATCACCGGGATTAACATCATCAATTGCTATTGCAAACTATGTAAAAAAACTTATTGAAATCTGATATTAATTTAATACTTTTAGCCCTTCCTTTTTCAAGATGAATAATAACACCAGACAATCATGAAATCATCAGCTTTTTTCACCAGATCAATTATTATAGCATCTCTTTTTATATATTCCATCACTCTCAGTGCGCAGAAACAAGATGCCAATAACGCTTATGTTCCTGAAGTTGGACAGGCAGGTAAGGATGTTGTATGGGTACCAACCCCCCAGGAGCTTGTAAATAAGATGCTTGAGATTGCGGGAGTAACATCTGAAGATTATGTTATTGACCTCGGTTCAGGTGACGGCAGGACCGTAATAACAGCCGCCAAACTGGGAGCCAGGGCCATTGGGATTGAATATAATCCGGAAATGGTTGCACTTTCGAAAAGAAATGCCCTGAAAGAAGGACTCGCCGGCAAAGTTGACTTTATCGAGGCAGACCTTTTCGAGACTGATCTGTCAAAAGCCACAGTAATTACNNAACCCGGCACTCGCATTGTATCAAACACATTTACAATGGGAGACTGGGAAGCCGATATTGAAGTTCAGACCGAAGATAACTGGAACAGCTGGAATACAGCACTGATGTGGATAGTTCCGGCAAAAATACAGGGAAAATGGAAACTGGGAAAAAGTGACTTAATCCTTGTTCAGGATTATCAGTTCGTACATGGAGAACTTACCTCCAATGGTAAAACAACTAAAATTTCTGATGGCAGACTTCGCGGCAATGAAATAACCTTCAACATTGATGGAGCTCTCTATAATGGCAAGGTGGAGGGAACAAAGATGACAGGGACTGTTACTTCAAATGGTAAGCAAAGCGACTGGATTGCAACTAAGTGAAATAACTGTAATATATTTTTAT
>DCVC01000322.1 GCA_002328625.1 Bacteroidales bacterium UBA2198 | reverse complement strand
GTTATCCCTTATCAGGGTTTCATTTAACTTCTCCAGCTTCTTGATCTTTTCCTCAAGCTCCTGGTTCTGCCTTGCAAGCCTGGCAACGCGTCTTAAAAGCTCTTCGTTCTGGGTTATGGTCATAATGCAGATGATTGACCAGTAAATATAATAATTTTATATTTGAATAAATCTTTGACCGCCATGCTCGAGAAGTCACTAGGCATAATTCTCCACCAGATAAAGTACACCGATTCGGGTATAGTGGCTCAAATCTATACGAGAGAATTCGGAAGACGTTCTTTTATGGTAAAAGGAATGAGAAATAAGAAGACAGGGAAGCACAATGTGCTTTTCCAGCCGTTGTTCATTCTCGATATGGTCCTCTACAACAAGGAATCGCAAAGCATGCAGATGCTGAAAGAGTTTTCAGTTTCGTTTGCCCCGACAGATATTTACAATGATGCTAAAAAGTGCTGCATGGCAATCTTCCTGGGAGAGATTCTTAATTCAGTGCTCAGGGAGGAGAGCCCCCACCGGGAACTATTTGATTACATTGAAAATTCAGTTAAGTATTTTGAGACGTGTAAAACAGATTATACAAATTTCCATATTACATTTCTATCAGGTCTCAGTACCCTGCTTGGTTTCGAACCCGGGCAAAGGACCAATGAAAGACATAAATACTTCGATATGCTTAATGGAATATTTGTTCCTGTGCCGCCCCTTCATGGCAACTTTGCGGATTCTGAAATATCTGACATCCTTTCGTCATTTTTTAATACCTCATATGAAAATATGAAAAATATTCCTCTTACAGGGAAACTGAGAAATGAAGTTCTTGAAACAATTATCAGGTATTATTCCCTTCATCTCCCTGGACTTAAACAAATAAATTCACTCGGGGTAATGAAAGAAATTTTCAGTTAAAAAGAATCTCTGATTTTTTATATAAATTTAGGTTTTAAATTGTTTAGTACCTGATGACAATATTGCCTTCCATTATCAAATGGCTTAATACCAAGCGTATAAATCAAATAGAGCTGTTTAAAAAATATCCGGCTGAAACACAGCAAGAGACTCTGTTCCGGCTCCTGGCCAAAGCTGTCAATACAGAGTGGGGAAAGAAATATGACTATTCATCAATCTCCTCTGTCAGGGAATATCAGTCGAGGGTTCCGATTCAGACATATGAAGAGATAATCCCTTTTGTCGAAAGACTGCGCAAAGGAGAAAGAGACCTTTTATGGCCTGGTGAGATAAAATGGTTTGCCAAATCATCAGGAACAACTTCAGCAAAAAGCAAATTTATTCCCTTAAGCCGTGAGGCTCTTGAAGATTGTCATTACAGAGGTGCCAGAGATATTCTGATAATTTATACATTGAACAAACCGGATACTCGGATTTTCTCGGGTAAAGGCCTGATACTGGGAGGAAGTCACAGGATAAATCAGTTCAGCAATCATTCACTGTATGGCGATCTGTCAGCCATACTGATAGAGAATGCACCAGCCTGGGTTGAATTGGTCCGTACGCCCAAAAAGGAGATAGCCCTGCTTGACGATTTCGAAAAGAAGCTGGACCAGATAACTAAGTCAACAGTAAATGAAAATGTCACAAACATTTCAGGTGTGCCTTCATGGTATCTTACATTGATAAAATATATTCTGACATATACAGGAAAAACTGACCTGCTTGAAATATGGCCCAATCTTGAGGTCTTTTTTCACGGAGGCATCAATTTCGCTCCTTACCGCGAAATTTATAATAAGCTGATCAACAGCGACCGTATGAATTACATGGAAACATACAATGCATCAGAGGGATTCTTTGGTATCCAGGATGATCCCGGGATAACTGACATGCTGCTTATGCTCGACTATGGAATTTTCTACGAATTCATTCCTGCTGACATGATCAATGCCGGTTCACCTCCTGCTTGCACGGCTGGAGAGGTCGAGACCGGGGTTAATTATGCTATTTTGATATCAACCAATGGAGGCCTCTGGAGATATATGATCGGCGATACAATAGTCTTCAATTCACTCAATCCACTGAGATTCCATATTTCAGGCAGGACAAAGCATTTTATCAATGCTTTTGGTGAGGAGGTTATTATTGATAATGCAGATAAAGCACTTCAGGCGGCATGTAAAGGAGCTGGTGCGATAATCCTTGAATATACAGCAGGACCTGTTTTTATGGGAGCCTCATCAAAAGGATCGCATGAGTGGATCATTGAATTTGAAAAGGAACCGGAGGATATGAACCTCTTTACCGACCTGCTTGATAACACTCTTAAATCGATCAATTCCGATTATGAAGCAAAACGTTTTAAAGATATTAATCTTGTCAAACCGGTTGTGAAACAAGCTCCAAAGGGAACATTCAATAAGTGGCTTAAAGCTAAAAACAAGCTTGGTGGACAGAATAAAGTTCCAAGGCTGTCAAATACCCGTGAGTATTTAGAAGAATTGTATCAATTTTTGTAATTTTATGGCCTTTAAAAATGTAACAAACCAAAATATGCTTATAGCAATTGCAGGAAATATAGGATCGGGCAAAACAACACTGGCAGGGTTGCTTGCCAAGCATTACGGTTGGACGCCGCATTATGAAGATGTGGATGACAATCCTTACCTGAATGACTTCTACGAAGATATGCAGCGCTGGTCGTTTAACCTGCAGGTTTATTTTCTGAACACCAGGTTCAGCCAGGTTCTTGAAATCAGAAAATCGGATAAAACGATAATACAGGACAGGACCATTTACGAGGATGCCTATATTTTTGCCCCAAACTTACATTCGATGGGACTTATGTCAACGCGTGACTTTGATAATTACTCATCGCTTTTCAAAATGATGATTTCCCTTATACAGCCTCCTGATCTTCTTCTTTACCTGAGAGCCTCCGTTCCGACACTGGTAAACCAGATTCAGAAACGCGGAAGGGAGTATGAAAGCTCTATTCGCCTGGATTACCTTAAGAGACTGAATGAAAGATATGAAGCATGGATCGAAACCTATAAACTAGGCAGACTGCTTATCGTTGAAGCCGACCACTATAACTTCCCCAACAACAAAGACCATTTAAGTGAAGTGATTGACAAGGTAAATGCAGAATTACATGGTCTTTTTTAACTTTTTTCATGGTAATCAAAAGAAATTTTGCTATCTTTATATATTATAGTCTGCAATTCTGTTTACAGTGCAACCTTTATTAATGATCTTTTAAATTCATTTATTATGAAACCGATAAAAACATTGTCATTTTTTCTTATTTGCTTATTAATAGCCCCGATAGCGGCTGCCCAGACCAATCCTGAAAACTATGCTCCTGTTGATCCTGACATCAGAACAGGAAAACTGGATAACGGACTGAGCTACTTCATCCGTCATAATAAAGAACCTGAGAAAAGGGCCAGTTTTTATATAATCCAGAATGTCGGGGCAATCCTGGAAAATGATGATCAGAATGGCCTTGCCCATTTCCTGGAACATATGGCATTTAACGGAACGGAAAATTTCCCCGGGAAGGCTATTATCAGCGGGCTCGAAAAACATGGTGTTGCATTCGGATATAATATAAATGCCTACACAGGTTTTGACGAAACTGTATATAACCTCACCAATGTCCCCATTGATGCAAGGCCCGATCTTATTGACACATGCCTGCTTATCCTTAACGACTGGTCCGACTTTATTTCTCTGACTGAAAAGGAGATAGATCTTGAACGGGGTGTAATTGCAGAGGAGTGGCGTACAAGCAAAAATGCAAGCAGACGAATGATATTCCAGGTAATTCCGGTTGTCCTCAAAGGCTCCAGATATGCCAAAAGAGACATTATCGGAGATCTTGACATCATTAAAAATTTCTCATATAATACCCTGCGGAGTTTTTATCACGACTGGTACCGGACCGACCTCCAGGCAATAGCTGTTGTCGGAGATATTAATGTTGATGAAGTTGAAGCAAAAATTAAAAGAATCTTCTCCCCGATACCCGCGGTGAAGAATCCGATCCCGAGGGAAATTGAGGAGATCCCGTACCATAAAGAAACATATTTTGTGCTGGCAACCGACAGGGAAGCACCACAGACATCAGTTACGGTTGTTGCACTCCATAAAGCAGTACCCCCTGAGATAAAAAACATTAAATATATACGTGATCAGCATGTCATATCATTAATGAATTCGATGATAAATACCAGAATAGGGGAACTGCTTCAAAAAAGCAATCCTCCTTTTGTAAGTGGTTCAATATCATTTGGCAGTTACTTCGCCAGAGGTTATGATGCATTTTCAGCTTCAGCCATTGCACATAAGAACGAAGAGGCAGTTGCCCTGGAAGCAATCTATGCAGAGGCTGAAAGAGCCAGAAGGTTCGGTTTCAATAAAGGGGAACTTGATCGCGCCAAAGCCACCATGCTTACGTCATACGAAAACCGTTTTAAACAAAAGGATAAAATTAGTAATGATACCTATATAGCGGGCATTCAGGATTATTTCCTTACAGGCGAGCCACTTACTTCAATAGATTTTGATTTTGAATTTCTTAAAGAGATCCTGCCTGGAATTACACCTGAGGAGATCTCCGCTAAATTCAGGGAATTGATGATTGATGAAAACAGGACCATAATTGTTCAGGGTCTGGAGGGAGATGATGTCATACATATCAGCGAACAGGAAGCTCTCGATATCATTGCCCGTGTAAGAGAGAAACAACTGACCCCTTATGAGGATGAAGAACTGGCTGAATCATTTGTTAAAGAAGAACTTGCCGGATCAAAAATCATCAATACCACATTTATTCCCCAGTTTGAGGCGATTGAGTGGACACTGGGGAATAACATAAAAGTGGTATACCGAAAGGCTGATTATGAAAAAGATAATATCCTTTTATCTGCCTTCAGCTTCGGAGGAATATCAAAGCTTGATGACAATCTGGTTCTGCCTGCCAATCTTTTAAGTGCTATTGTTACAATGTATGGTACAGGCGACTATGATAACGTTACCCTGCAAAAAATGATGGCAGGCAAGAAAGCCTCGGTAACAGTATCCATAAGCGAGACAGCTGAATCAATAAGCGGCTCATCCACACCAAAGGATTTTGAAACGATGATGCAGCTTCTTTACCTGAAGCTTGCACGTCCGCGGTTCGATATTGATGCCCACAATGCAATTATCGGGCGCTATGCCTCCTATATCGGGAACATGGAAAAGGATCCCAATAAGATAAAAAGCGACAGTGTATCCCTTATAACAACCGGGTATCATCCAAGAACGCCAATACTGACAAAGCAGAGCATTGAGAAAATCTCACTTGATGATATGCAGAAAATATATACTGACAGGTTTAGCAATGCTGATGAATTCACATTCTTCATAGTCGGGAACGTTGAACAGGAGACTGTGGTGCCTCTGGTTGAGAAATATATCGGATCTCTTCCCGTCCTGGGTCGCAATGAGACATGGATCAACAGAAAAGTGGAACAGCCAAAGGGTAAAATCACCAGAGAGATAAGCCTGCCTCTTACAATTCCAAAATCGACAGTATTCATTGCCTTTGCAGAAGATCTGAAATACAATCCTTATAACTATCTTGGACTTGAGGTTATCATGGGAATCCTTGATATTGTCTATACCGAGAAAGTGCGCGAAGATGAGGGAGGAACCTATGGTGTAGGGATTTCCCTGTCTGCTCAGAAGAGGCCGAACCAGATAGGTGAAGGTATTATAACGTTCGATTGCGATCCGGTAAGAGCAAATGATCTCAAGGCGATAATCTACCGCGAACTTGATAACATGATCGCAAACGGCCCTACCCGGGAGAACCTTGATAAATCGGTCAATAACCTTCTGAAAACCAGAGAAGAGAACAAGCTGCACAATTCATACTGGATGAACATGTTAACGAGGTATTACAGTTACGGGATCGACAGTAACGACCCTGCAAATTATGAGAACATCCTGAAATCATTCACAATTAAGGATATCAGGAAGATAGCCAGGAAAATGTTCAAAAAGGCAGATGTTGTGGATCTTATATTCAAACCGGTATAGAACCATCCGCATTCAATTGAATGTTTATCAATGTTGGGACGCCCAAATTGGACGTTCCTGCATTGATTTTAATATTTTTTAATATTCGAAAATTGATCATTTATCATTTAAATATTACCTTGCGGTTCCTTTAATATTCCTTTATTATGAATTCAACACGCAGAAATTTTATTAAGACAGCATCCGTTCTGGCTGCAGGATCAGTGTTGCCTCTGGATAAGCTATCAGCGGCACAAACCAGGGTTTCCCCAAACGACAAGATTCAGGTTGCACTCATTGGCGGAAACAGCATGGGATACAGCGACCTGGCTTCATTTGTAAAAAATCCCGAGGTGGAGTGTGTTGCCTTGTGCGATGTGGACCGCAATGTGTTGAACAAGCGCACTGACGATCTGCTGAAACTCAATCTGCCACAGCCTAAACTATATGTTGATTACCGCAAGATGCTTGAAAACAAGGACATTGATGTAGTGGTCATTGGTACCCCCGATCACTGGCATTGCCTGATGCTTGTAGATTCCCTTGAGGCCGGCAAGCATGCTTATGTCGAGAAACCAATTGGCAATACAATAGCCGAGATCAACATTATGCAAAAGGCTGTGAAAAAACATGGCAAAATGGTACAGGTTGGACAGTGGCAGAGAAGCCAGCCACATTTTGTGGATGCAATTAATTACCTTAAATCAGGTAAACTGGGTCGTATCCGTACATGCAAAGCCTGGTCGTATGTCGACTGGAAAGGAGCTGTACCAAAAGTACCTGACACACCGGTTCCCGAGGGTGTTAATTATGATCTCTGGCTTGGCCCGGCACCCAAACGTCCTTTTAATAAAAACCGCTTCCATTTTACATGGCGCTGGTACTGGGAATATGCCGGCGGACTAATGACAGACTGGGGTGTTCACCTCATCGATTATATCCTTTACGGGATGGGTAAATCGGTTCCACTTTCAGTAATGGCCATAGGAGGCAAATATGCATTCCCCGACGACGATATGGTCACACCCGATACGATGACCGCTGTTTATGATTTCAAAGACTTTACGATGATATGGGAACATACAATAGGCATTGGCCTTGGAAACTGGAAGAGACCACACGGAATGTCATATATCGGCGAGAACGGTACACTTGTCCTCGACCGCAATGGATGGGAAGTGGTGCCTGAAAAAACTAAAATTGAGGCTGTGCCTGTTCAGAAAAATGTCGGAGTCGGTCTTGATATTCATGTACGAAACTTCCTCGACTGTTTAAAAAACAATACTCCCCAGAAACTCAATGCAGGCATTGAAACAGGAAGAGGTGTTGCTTTGGTCGCACAGATGGGAAACATTGCATACCGTACAGGAGAAAAAGTATATTGGGACGACGCAAAACAATCGTTTAAAACTGAAACGGCCAATAAGCTCATTACCCCGGTTTACAACAATGGTTATAAGCTTCCTAAGTACTGAAGCAGAAGAACTTTCAAATAATAGAGGGCGTTTTGCTTCCGGAATATTTATTCTCCAATGATTTTAATCAGTTTACCAGCCTGAACCTGATCTGTAAGTTCCATGTTATTTAGTAGCGCCAGGCTGCTCATCTGAGTCTGCGGAACTCCATAATAGCTGAAAACATTTGCCAGCGTTCCGGTCCTCTGCACGTTTACTACCCTTATCCTTTTAGGTTTAACATTTATTTTCGATTGATCGGTAAGCTTTGAAAAGCTGGTCATATTTGATTCAAACAACCGTGAAAAAGAATTAAAATTAGCTTCGGCTGAAACACCATGAAAAACATAAAACATATTATCATAGTTAATATAATATGAAAGCACCTGGATAGTTTGCTGCTGTCCTGTTGACTGGTTTTGTGAAACCTGTTTGCAGATGGTTGCCAGGGCTGGCATTCCGTTTACTGTAGTCCTCTTACTGTCGAGAAGAGTTAATCCAAGCTGATCAATTGTTCCCTGGGCAGCCTCTTCGAGTGTTTTTGCAGATGAGATCGTGAAGATCATCAGTGCATTTCCTTCTTTAGGAGCCATGTTTACCTGGGTCGGCAGATTTTCAAGCTGCCATCCTGTGGGAAATGAAAATCTGAATTTAAGGTCAGGATGATAAAATATATTCCCTTCAACATAACCCTGTCTCGGATCTTCACCATAAACGATTCCGTTGATCATCTGAAGATAATTGTCTGTATTAACTTTCCATTCGGGATATTTCAGGTTGGCCTGCCATTCTGTTGCTGACTGGTGAACTGAATTATACCGGTCGCCCGGATCAGGATGGGTTGAAAGGAATGTGGGCACACCGCCCTGGTGGCTGGCAAGGTTCATTTTATTAAGTACCTGAAAAAAATCCGCCATCTTGTGAGCGTCATAGCTGATCTTTGATGTATATTCAACTCCCAGGCGGTCAGCTTCACGTTCATTATCACGGCTGAAACTCAGGAATAGGAGCTGCATCCCCTGCAACGCATACTCTGCATATTGTGCAAATTTTTCTGAGGCAATCATCCCTCCAATCAGAACCAGTTGCCCGAGTGTTTGTTTACTTTGCTGGCTGACTGAATGGCGTGCGGTGATATGTCCCATCTCGTGCCCGAGAATGCCAATTAGTTCAGCCTCGTTATTCAGCTGAGCCAGAATACCGCGTGTAAGATAAATATATCCTCCCGGAACTGCGAAAGCATTAACGACAGGTGAATCCAATATTTTGATGTGGTATTGCAACTTTGGTCTGTGGGAAATAAGTCCCATCTCTTTTGTTTTTTGCTGGAGAAAAGCAAGCATCATATCGTTCTTATATTCACCAAATGTGGCAATAACCTGGGGATCATATTGTTTGCCCATTTCGATCTCCTGTTCTTCCGACATAAGCATTATCTGCTTCTTGCCGGTTACAGGATTGACTGCACATGCAATGACGAACAAAACGGCTATAGAAAACAGTGCAATCTTCACGGGAATGTTCAGGTTTTTCATTTGTTCTGTTTTTAATAAATCTTCCAACAATCATTTAATTTATTTAATTTATCTGAGCTTGCACTTAATGCAATACCAAATATCGGAAAAAAAACGGGCGAGTCAAAAATGTTTATTTGAGATTTCATGGTTTGCGTGATAATGAACTGAACGGTCCAGATATCAGCGATTCCAAAACATCCTTTGCGGGATCGGAATTATCTTTTTTTTATAGCAATGATTTTTAATTCTCACTGATTATCTTCCTGATACTCTTTTTTATCTCTTTGAATTTGAGCTTATCCATTCTGGAGCCTGTGGTCTCGATAACCTTTCCAGCCATTATCGTTCCTATCAGTCCGCATTTTTCCAGATTCAGGTCATTTGCAAACCCGTAAAGGAATCCTGCAGCATAAAGATCTCCGGCTCCTGTAGTGTCGTAACAATTAACCGGAAGTGAACTTATTTTTATTATTTCTTCTCCCCTTTTGATCCATGAGCCTTCATATCCAACCTTTAAGACGGCAATTTCACTCGAATCTGACATAAGGGCCAAAGCTTTTTCGAGTACCAATCCCGTGAATACTTTTGCCTCCAGTTCATTTGCGAAAAGGATATCCACAAATTTTCTTACGATCGTTTCAAATTGTTGCAGATTAGCCTCAACGACATTATAACTTGCCAGGTCGAGAGCAACAAGCATTTTACTCTTCTTCGCCATTTTACAGGCTGTTTCAACCAGTGACAGATTATTGATCAGGTATCCTTCAAGGTAGAGAATGTCATAACCATTAAAAAATTCTTTCTTCAGGTCGGCCGCATTCAACTCAGTAGCAGCACCAAGATGTGTTGCCATAGTCCTCTCAGAATCAGGAGATATAAATACCACAGAAGTACCGGAAACAGAACTACGTCTGAACAGAATTGTATTAACACCAGCATTTTTCATATCCGTCTCGAAGAAATCCCCTGTATCATCATTCCCTGCCGATCCGATAAAACCCGCATTAAGTCCAAGCATTGCCAATCCATGGATCGTATTGGCCGATGAACCACCTGATGTAAATACTCTTCTTAATTGTTTTGTTCCGGCTTTGATTATTTCAGACTTTTTCGTGTCAACAAGTTGCATGCTACCTTTAGGAAGGTCAAATTTCTTAAGAATATTATCATCATCGATTGAGGTAATTATATCCACGAGGGCGTTACCGATACCGAGAACTCTTTTCATTTTTAAAATTTTCAGTAAAGATATTGCTTAATTCACTAAAAGCCCTTATTTTTGGACGCTAAAACATTTCAAGTTTATAGTAAACAAATTCCTCAGTAGCTCAGTTGGTCAGAGCGGCGGACTGTTAATCCGTAGGTCGTAGGTTCGAAACCTACCTGGGGAGCAAAACAACATAATGAATCCAGCCAAAATAAAAGAAAAACTGATTGCTCCCGGCAATCTTATTCCATTCATTCTTATTACATCCTTATTCCTTCTGTGGGGACTTGCCAATAACATGACGGATACACTGCTTGCCGCATTTAAAAGAATTATGAGCATGACTGATGCGAGGACCTCTCTTATTCAGATATCATGCTATGGTCTTGGCTATTTCATTTTTGCATTGCCGGCTGCAATTTATATCAAGAGATTCTCCTACAAATCGGGAGTTCTACTTGGCCTGGGACTTTATGTTATTGGTTGTTTAATGTTCTTTCCTGCGAAAATGACAGGGAATTATTTTCATTTTCTGGGGGCTCTGTGGATCTTATTCGGCGGACTTTCAATCCTCGAAACAGCTGCAAACCCTTATATTATTGCGATGGGCAGAGAGGATACAGGTACAAGAAGGCTTAATCTGGCTCAGTCGTTCAATCCTCTCGGATCGATTATGGGTGTGGTGATAAGCCAGATATTCATACTTTCGGAACTCAACACAGCTTCTGCTTCAGAAAGAGCAGTTATGGCCGCTCCCGACCTGGAGATAATTCAGAACGGGGAGCTGAATGCAGTAACCATGACTTATGTCTCAATTGGTTTTCTTCTTCTGATACTATGGCTGGTGATATACTTTGTTAAAATGCCAAGGGCTTCGGATGCAGGATCTGCAGTTAATCTCGGCCCGACACTTAAAAGGCTGCTCAGGAACAGGAATTATGTCCTGGGTGTAATTGCACAATTCTTTTACGTTGGTGCACAAATCGGAGTCTGGTCATTTACAATACGTTACGCGATGATCAATCTCAATCTTGAGAAGATCACACTGCCGGCAGGAAAAACACCTGAACAGGTAGCAGCTACTTATTACATAGCAGCCCTTATCCTTTTTGCTTCCTCAAGATTCATTTTCACCTTCCTGATGAAATTCTTCAGACCTTCAACATTACTTTCATTCGCAGCGCTGATGGCTATTGTAAGCTCAATTACCGTGATCTTAGGTTCAGGTATGGCTGGAGTTATTGCACTGGTTTCTATTTCTGGATTTATGTCATTGATGTTCCCGACTATTTTCGGCCAGGCTGTTATCGGCCTCGGTGACGACACAAAAATCGCAGGCTCCGGTCTGATAATGGCCATACTTGGTGGTGCAGTCGTTACCTTCTTCCAGGGCAAAGTGTCTGATCTGACCGGAAACATTAATTACTCCTATATTGTACCGCTTATCTGTTTCATTGTTATCATATACTATTCGATAGCAAGCAGAAAAATTGAGATAAGAGCTTCTTCTGACAAATAGTCATATATCCAAAAACCTTTCTATTGTACAAGAAGACTGACCTTCAATTTAAATTCATCATAGATTGCTTTATCCCCAAGATTCTGAAAGAATGTACCGGATCCATAACGTACATTATACTTTGACCTGTTAAAAATAAAATTTGAGTCAAAAATAAACCGGTGCTTTTAAAGTTTGTGGATATTCAGTCCCCCGCTTATTTCGAATACCATGCCTGTTGAGAACTGCCAATCGCCTCTTGCAATTGAAGCGACTGCCTTTCCGATATCATCAGGCAAACCCCATCTGTTTTGAGGCACAAATCCTTCAGATATCATTTTATCATATTTATCTTTGATCTTTACGGTCATATCTGTCTGAATTATTCCGGGCCGGATTTCACAGACAAGAATCTCTTCCTTTGACAGCCTGTCGGCAAAAAGAGTCGATGCCATACTCAGACCAGCTTTTGAAATACAATATTCCGTTCTGTTTATTGAGGAAAGAACAGCAGAGACTGAAGTTATAAAAATAATTACAGGCTGGTATTCTGTTATCTGCTCCTTCATCCAGATCATCTCCTTCGAGATCTTCTGAGCAAAGAATACCGGTCCTTTCAGGTTGATATTCATTACCCTGTC
>DCVC01000094.1 GCA_002328625.1 Bacteroidales bacterium UBA2198 | reverse complement strand
CACTACATTATCTGATATCAATCTTATTACTATTTATTTATACTGGCAACCTGTCCGGATTCATTCAGTTAACTACGACATATTCAGTTGGTATTCAGGATAATAATCCCGGGAAAAGGTTTTTGCTTAATGGCAGGATCTGGCGAAATGCCTATTCAAATGTAACAGGCGACCAATTTTTTCTTGTAAACAACTTCCTTAAAGGATCTGTTACACTTGATGGAGTGAAATTCGATGAACTTGATCTGAAATACGATATCCACAATGACGAACTGATTTTGAGAACTGAATCTCATCCGGTTATATTCATGAATAAAGAGATGGTCGACAGCTTCAGCCTTGTTTATGGTAACAGAAGTTATAAAATAATTAATACCGGAACCGGGTCCCCAGGTGTTTTAAGAGGATATGTGAATGTACTTTACGAAGGCAGTTCTTCCCTTTATGTAAAATATACAAAAAAAATTCATCCTCTTGCAGATGGAGGAAAGTATGACCTTTTCGTTGAGGAACATTTCATTTACATTGGAAAGGATACTGAAATAATACCGGTAAATGGAAAGAGAAAGTTTATGAGCCTTCTTGAAGACAAAAGGAAAGAGGTTAGGGATTACATGAGAAACAACCGGATAAAAGTCATCTGGAAGAATCCCCAGACTTTTATCCCCATATTGTTATTCTATGACAGTATCAGGAAATAATCCGGAAAAGAGATGATTGCGAGAGCTTTTTATTTTACTGTCTTTTTCTTACTATTCCCAGTGGCCCAGTCTCAGGAAAACAATTTAGTTGACTGGGATTACGCAGGTCAGTCGTTTGAGGAATTTGCAATGAAGGCTGAATCGAGGTATCCTGTTAAATTCTTTTATAATAGTGAATGGGTCAAAAACCTTACCCTGGGCAGTTACGGAAACAAACGGTTATTGAAAGAGATACTTGATACCCTTTTTCAGGGGGAATCAATTTACTATTATGCATTTGAAACGGGGAATATTATACTCACCAAAGGTTTTGCAATTAAATCGGTAAAAGAAAGTATTATTGAAAGACAGGTTTATATTCCGGGTATGGATTACGCGGAGAATAAAGGTGGAAGGAGTGCCACAGGTAACCTGGTGGTGGATTTAGGGAATCCTGCTAACAGGAACAGGCCCGGGAATATTACCTTATCGGGATATATCACAAACCTTGACTCAAAGGAGACTGTTGCCGGAGTAACTGTTTATATTCCCAGAGTATCAGCCGGAACAATTACAAATGAATATGGATTTTACACACTCAATCTGCCTCGTGGCAGCTATTCCGTCAGGTTCACATTTATAGGGATGAAGGAAAAAATAATAGATCTGAACCTATACGACTCCGGTGAATTAAATCTGGAAATGGTCAGTGTTCTGATTCCCTTGAAGGAGGCTGTTATAACTGCCGAAAAAGATATTACACTTCAACGCCTTCAGTCGGGGGTTGAAAGGATCAATATCACTTCATTCCGTCTGATGCCGACATCAATGGGTGAATCGGATATTACCAAAAGTGTTTTACTTGTACCGGGTGTTCAATCTGTTGGTGAAGGATCAGCAGGGTTTAATGTAAGGGGAGGATCTGCTGACCAGAACCTTATACTTCTTTACGGAGCTCCGGTATATAATTCTTCACACTTCTTCGGTTTCTTTTCTGCTATCAATCCTGACATTATAAAGGATGTCACGCTTTACAAAGGCGGGATACCATCAAAATATGGCGGCAGACTTTCATCGGTACTGGACATTGTTCCTAGGGACGGAAACAGAAGGGAATCTTCGGGCAATGCAGGAATCAGTCCTGTGACAACTCATTTTGTAGCGGAGGGGCCTTTTAAAAAAGACTCTGTTTATTATATCATTGCCGGCAGAACAACTTATACAAACTGGGTGCTTGGATTATTAGAGAACCCTGCACTAAGGAATAGCCGGGTATCGTTTTATGATCTTAATGCAAGGGTAGCCTATGATATTGACAGGAATAATAAAATCGATTTCTCAGCTTATCACAGCTTCGATTCTTTCAGATTCAATTCAGACACAACATACAAGTATTTTAACAATATTGTAGCTTTGCGGTGGCGCCATTATTTTACTAGCCGGTTTTTCTCAGCATTTTCCATCAATAACAGTTATTATAAGTATAATATATCAAGCCAGAGAGTGCCGCCGGAGGCTTTTATTCTTACTCACCGGATCAACAGCACCGGATTTAAAGCCGATTTCAACTGGTTCCAGGGAAGGAATGAATTAAATTTCGGTGCTGACCTTAGCAGGTATGATGTTATACCGGGCAATTACATGCCCGCTGACGATTCATCAATTGTGGTTCCCGGTATAATCGAAAGGCAAAGAGCCATCGAGGCCGCACTCTACATTGAGAATAAATATATTGTTACGGACTATCTTTCTATAAATGCCGGTGTGAGGTTTAGTTCATTCTTCGCATTGGGGCCACAGACAATTTTTATATATAATTCTGCCTACCCAAGAAATAACTCATCAATTACGGACACAATCACTTATGACAGGCTGAAGAACTATAAGACATATGCGGACCCTGAATTGCGACTGTCAGCAAATTTCAGAATAAACAATAATAGTTCCCTTAAACTGAGCTATAATCATACAAAGCAATATCTTCATTTATTATCAAACACTGCTTCGATCTCCCCCAGCGATACATGGAAACTCAGCGACTATCATATCAGGCCGCAGTCATGCGATCAGTTTGCTGCAGGGTATTATCGGATGCTGAACAGGAATAAAATAGAGGCATCTGCCGAGTTCTATTATAAAAAGATTGACAACATGATTGATTTCAAAGGAGGTACTAACCTTATTATGAATGAATCAATTGAGAGGGACCTGATAAATCTATATGGCAAAGCCTACGGGATTGAACTTCTGCTGAGTAAGCCTGAGGGCCGGACCCGCTGGAGTATCAGCTACACATATTCAAGAATATTTATCAGGAGCAAAGGATCTTTCAATGAGGAGTTGATAAATTCGGGCAATTGGTTCCCAGCCGATTTCGATAAACCTCACGACCTTATTATTACCTTTAATTATATCCATTCGAGGCGAGTTAGCATTGCAGCAAATTATAATTTCAGCTCTGGCAGACCAGTAACCTATCCGGTTGCATCTTATAAAATCGGTGATATTGTGCTTACTCATTATTCTGAAAGGAATAAATACAGAATACCGGACTATTCGAGGCTTGATCTTTCGGTTAAGGTGAGCGGCAACCTGAAGTCGAAAAAGATAGCCCACCCATACTGGATATTCTCAATTTATAATGTGACTGGAAGGCAGAATGTCTATTCGGTATTCTTTAAAAATGTAAAGAACACTGTAAGAGGATATTATCTGTCTGTTTTCGGGAGGCCTATCCCTTCCATTTCGATTAACTTTGATTTTTAATAAATTGTGAGTTTACTGAATTTCATAAGGATTAGCTTAATAACAGTGCTGGTTATCGGATGCACAGTCGAATTTAATCCAGGATTTGATGAAAATGAAGAGTTTCTAGTTGTTGAAGGAATGATCACCGACCAGAACAGGGTAAACAGAATCAAACTTTCGAGATCTCTTCCAATAGGAAAACCTCTTTCAGATAAAACTGTTAAAGGAGCATTGGTGACTATTACGGATGAGAATAACGTTGTCACATTACTGATAGAATCCCCTGAAGGAGTATATTCAACAGATTCGACAGAATTCAGAGGGCGGGTAGGAGGCCAATATTCCCTTAATATCAAGCTAGATAGTAAGAATTATGCGACCGACTTCGTTGAGATGAAACCTGTCCCGCATATCAATTCACTCTATTATGAGAAAGTGACCATTACTGCCTCAAGAGATTCCAATTATATTAAAGAGGGATGCCGGATATATGTTGATAGTTATGATCCTTCCGGGAGATGTCTGTATTTCAGATGGGATTTTGTTGAAACCTGGGAATACCGAATTCCTTATAACGTCATAAATAAAATCTGCTATGTTACGGAACGGTCAGACGAAATTCTGGTTAAAAATACTTCTCAGTATAGCTCGGCCCGAGTCACTAAGTATCCTGTTCTGTTTATCTCAAATACAAGCGACAGACTTAAGGAGAAATACAGTATCCTGGTTAACCAGTATTCCCTGACCGGGCAGGAATTTGCCTTCTGGGAGCAAGTCCGGAACATTTCTGCAAATGTCGGAAACCTTTATGACATAACACCAACTGCAATACAAGGCAATATTAAATGTACTACTGACCAAAACGAAACGGTCCTTGGCTATTTCAGCGTGTCCTCTATGACGCAGAAAAGACTGTTCATCCAGGATCAATTCTTAGGATTACCACTTTTTTTTGTTTATTGTGCGACTGATACGATTGTTGGTTACCTGCCTGATACAGGTCTTAATTCAGAATACTGGGTGATAGAAGATTATGGTGATGAACCTGTTCCATTCTGGATAATTACTACTTACAAGGAATGTGCGGATTGCACCACCAGGGGAACCAATATAATGCCATCGTTCTGGAACGATTATATAAATGATAAACGATGAAAAGAACTCCAACATCGTTCGGTATTATTTTACTGCTTCTTTCCTTGTTAATTCCGTTTCAGATTGAGGCACAGAAATTTACACGTGAAAAGTTTGAAACACGCCTGAAAGAATTTCTTCAGTCCTCCCCGTGGGAAGAGATATATTTGCATACTGACAGGGATAAGTATATAGCCGGTGAGGATATCTGGTTCAGCATTTATGCCCTTGGCAGAGAAACAGGGAAGCTCTCTGCCAGGAGTGCTATTGTCTATGTTGAGCTCCTTAATCCATGGAATATACCTTTGATCCAGAAACGATTTAAGCTTAATGTCGGAAGAGGTGAAGGCAGCTTTCTCCTTCCCGATTCAATCAGTTCAGGAACATACACAATTCGTGCATATACCAACTGGATGAAGAATTTCCATCCGGATAATAGTTTTATACACTATGTTGACATTTACAATCCTTTCGGAAGTCTTGTCTTCAGAAGCAAAGGTGGTTATAGTGGCAATGAAATACGATCCCTTGATCTAAAATTCTTTCCTGAGGGTGGGAATCTTTTAAACGGCACAATAAATAAAGTTGCAACCAGATGCATCAATTATCTGGGAGAAGGAGTCCTGTTTACCGGCATTATAAAGGACAACAAAGGAGATTCGATCACATGCTTTACAACAAATAGATCAGGCTATGGTTCATTCTTTTTTAGTCCGGAAAATGGGAAGAACTATTATGTTTCAGCAACCGGAAAATCATTCATGCTCCCTGAAGCAAAAAATGACGGTCTCTCTGTTAATGTTCACAAACTTTCAAATGGTCGGTCCGAAATAGTAATAGCTGCAGCCGGATCATATGTTCTTCCTTCATCAAATACTTTTTTCTTTCTAATTCTGAAGAACGGGAAAATTGATTATATGACAAGCCTGAAGATCAAGGATATTTTCACTAAAATATCACTGCCGGAAAACATTCTTGACCGGGGTGTAAGTCAGATAGTCCTGATCGGGGAAGATGGCAGACTCATGTCTGAAAGATTGATTTACTCACATCGTATTAGTGAAAGTAGAGTTGTCGCAGAAACTGATAGTATTTACGGGAGACGAGAAAAAATTTCGCTCAGATTGGGAATAAGTAATAATAATGTTAATCAGCAAAAAATAACTGAAATGAGCGTTTCAGTAGTTCCTGCTCAGATATCTGCAATATGCAGGGGGATAGATGATTATATGATTTTTGGAACAGAGTTTGGCAGGACTCCCTGGTCTGACAAAAAAATCAGTTTCCGCGACCTTGATATGGAATTGGTTGACAATTTTCTTATTTGTTCCAAAAGCAGATGGATACTTTGGGAGGACCTGTCAGCGGGAAAATCGCCACATCGACAATACGAGTTTGAGAATAGCGGTCATTATCTCTCATTAATAGTAAGATACAGAGAGGACAACTTAATTGATTCTGCCGATTTTCTTTATATGTCAATCCAGGGAAAGGTTGCTGAATTCAATTATGCAAGCCGGAATGCCTCCGGCAGGTTCACCTTTATCATGCCTGTTGATAATAAACCAAGGAACCTGATACTTCAACCTGAAAATGCAAACACTAATATGATGCTTGAAATTGTCCCATCCTTTTCCCGGATACTGCCTGAGTCGCTTAGTTTTAATGATACTTTAAGTGTGTCTCAGATTGATGAGTTTTCAGGTTTGAGTTTTAATTACCAGGCAGCAAAGATATATGGTGTCAGTTTAAACAAGGAGGTTGTTGAGGATGATGTAAGTAACCTTAAAAGTAGAAGGTTTTACGGCATTCCCGAGGTGGAAATTTTTCTTGATGAATATATCAGCCTGCCTGTGATGCAGGAGGTCTTTTTTGAGCTGGTACCGGGAATAATTCTCAGACCAGGAAAGTCGGGGTATGAAATTAAAATTACCAACCCTCTGACCGGCATTTATTATAGCCAACCTCCTCTTGTAATGATAGACGGTGTGATAATCAATGATCTGGCAGTCCTTGTTGATCTTAATCCTGAAATAGTTGAAAAAATTGAAGTGGTAAAAACACCTTACCTGATCGGTGATCTGATCCTGTACGGAATTGTAAATGTAATTACACGTTCAGGGGATTTCAGTGATATCATCGTGCCCGATTATGCTGTTGTATTGCCATACAGGGTTGTTGAAAAGCATTATAGCTTTAATGCTCCGGATTATGATGATAAACAGAGAAAGTTAAGCAGAGTACCAGACTTGAGAAATACTCTCTACTGGAATCCTTCAGTGAAAACAGAAAGCAACGGCGAGGTTGAGATCGAGTTCTGGACATCGGACCTTCAAGGGATCTATACCATTAATGTACAGGGTGTATCAGAGGCAGGCGAGATAGTATCATTATGTAAAACATTTATGGTAAAGTAATTATCTTACAACCCTCTTCCGGATTTTGGCGGTTAACTTTATATGGCGAAATCCGGTTCCATAAGTGTTGATATTGAAAGGATCAGTATCAGGGAGAGGAGTGTGTCCGCTCTTGCTCTNNTTTAATATAAAGACTGAAAAATGGCTATATTGCAATTCTATGAGGATACTGGCCTGTATATTAACTATCACCCTGATCCTATATTTTAACTCATCCGGGCAATCCGGGAAAAAGAAAGAGGATATAATTATCAGGTCCGAAAAAGGAGAAATTCATGTCAGACTCGATTTGAGAAAAGCACCGGTAACCTCACTTAATTTTCTCCGTTATGTAGATGCTAATCTGTTTGACAGTACCTGTTTCTACAGAGTTGTCAGGTTTGATAATCAACCAAAGGATTCAGTTATGATTGATGTTATACAGGGAGGTCTATATGATAATGAAGACAAAGGATTTCCACCTATTATGCATGAAACAACTGAAATTACTGGCCTCCGACATAGAAACGGAACAATTTCAATGGCAAGGTCCATTCCCGGAAGTGCTACATCCGAATTTTTTATTTGCCTCGGTGCTCAGCCTGAACTTGACTTTCTGGGAAAAAGGAATCCTGACCGCCAGGGTTTTGCCGCATTCGGGAAAGTTATAAAAGGGATGGATGTGGTTAGAACAATACATCATACTAATTCATCAGGTCAGTACCTGGAAAGGCCGGTCCTTATAACGAAAATTGTCAGGGCAGGGAAACAGGTTCATTGCCTGGATAGGTAATCTCAAGGATTTCACCAAAAATTCAAATGCAGACAAATAATTGACTTTCTCCACAACCTAAAAAAAGAGGTCAAAAACAACCTCTTATCTCGTTTATCACACAGATTAATTAAGTGTTGTAAAGGGCTTATTGAATTAGTACAAATGCATGAGCAAATATAAAATCAATCTTAAGTAAAAAAATATTTCCCCCATGGTAATCTTGGTTAACCCCTGAATTACAGATGACAGCTAGTTTTGATATATCTTGAATTACAAAGTCCGTTGCCACCATGCGGTTCTGAACCAAATTATTGGGAACCTATAGTATCATTGAACGACCTTAATACATATTAACCGGCTTTGATCGCGGATCAGGAGTCTTCCGTTGACAAGTGCCAGCGGTGCCCAGTTTTGAGTTGAACCCCCAACTTTTGAAGCTAAAGCGTCATTTTCTGATCCTGTCCCTCCTTCTTTGAGCAATTCGGCTGATGCAATCGGCTTAAAGGAAGAACTATCAGGTTGAATAAGATACAAAGTGCTTTTTCCATCTGTGCTTAACAGCAAACCATCAGCCAGAATCGAGCCACCTCTCTCAAATGTCGGAGACCTCCCGGTTTTCCATTTAACCTGGCCGTCAATACTCATACAAACCATGCCGTCTTTTCTTTCGTTGGTAGAATACTGGGCATAGAAATGACCGTTATACAGAACCGGTGGTTGCGTATGTGAGCCAAAATCAGGATTTTTATAAAGTTCGGTAACACCATAGCTGCTATCTTCTTTCCTCACAACTTTTATCATTGCCGCACCGGCCTGGTATCCACCTGTAATAAGCACTCTGCCTTCACCGGCATCAACTGCGCTGGGTACCGGAATGGCACATTGCCAGTTAGTATATTCCCACAAGATCTTCCCTGTAAGCGGGTCAATTCCAACGACCTTGCCGCCGCTGCCAGGTTTTCCATACTCGCCGCGGGATGAGGCTGTTATCATAACAACATGGCTTTCTTTGCCAACTTTTACGATTGACGGGCTTACATATCCGACAGGTCCAAGAGACGGTGTTGTCCATTTAACCTTGCCGGTGAACTTTTCATAAGCCACAACTCCTGCCTGAGGTGCTTGTGAAGCCAAAATAAGTAAATCACCGTAAACTAAAGGACACTGAGTAATTGCCCATCTCGGGATCTGACCGCCGCCGAAGTCAGTCCAGACGTTTTTGTTCCAGACCGCCTTATGTGTGTTTATGTCTATGCAATAGAGGTTTCCATATGGACCGCAGGAATAAATCCTGTTTCCGTCCAAAGCAGGAACACTTCGCGAGCCGGGAAACTGAACTGACCCGGGAGCTTCATAAGCAAAACTCCAAAGCTCCTTTCCGCTAGAAAAGTCAAAACATCTCAGTTTATCACCTGCTTTATCGTCCCTGTCCAGCAAGTATGCTTTACCTTCTTTAATTACAGGTCCGCCAAATCCGATTCCGATATTGACACTCCACAATACCTCCGGCCCTTGCTGAGGCCAGGAGCGCAAGATTTCTTTCTCGTCTGAAGTGCCATTTCTCCTTGGCCCAAGGTATTGGGGCCAGTCCTGTGAGTTGGAATTCAACATACAGGAGAATAACAAAAATGCGGTAAAAAGCAGTTTAATTCTTTTCATAGTTACATTTATTTACGGGGTTTATTCAATTAAGCAAAATTATTATATCGGGGAACACTTTTTATTCCTGAAAACGATTTTAACCAGATTTAAACAAAATTTCCTAATTCACCTAAGCTTTTCTTGGTTTTGGATTTCATGTTTAGCGTTTTATTAACTCTTGTTTTTCCTGGTCTAAATTGCCGTACTCCTCATCCGAAACAGGTTGCAGCCAGACAACACTTCCCTTCTGCACATTGGTGTTTATGGCAATATGAGTAAACCCGGAAATGGATGTGGCTCCATGCCAATGTTCAACATCAGGGCTGATCAGAACAACATCACCTTTTTTTATCAAAAGGGCTTGTTTACCGCTCTCCTGGTAATACCCCTGACCTCCTGTTATAAGTAAGATCTGGCCACCCGGATGCTTGTGCCAGTTGGTTCTGGCTCCCGGCTCAAAAGTCACATTGCCGGCCGGACAATTGAAGATGCTGTCGTTCGGAACCAGCCAGTGCAGCCACGCCGTACCTGTAAAGTTGTTGCCGGTAATAATATTTCCAATGGGAAAAACAGGTTCTGTTTTTTGTTCCTTAGCTGACTCAGGCTGCCTGTTATTACAGGCAACAAATAAAACTATCAGAAACAATATGCTGAATTTTAAACTGTTTTTCATCTTGTTTTTTTTGAGTTCAATTATTGCATGTTTCTCCTTTAGAATTCATCTGATTTTTGGAGCGTCCTAAATTACTGTGACTGCTGGTTTCTCAGAACCTCAATTAAAACCGCCTGCGCATCCTGAGCTTCTTTTTCTCCCAAAGTTGATTTTATAATGCCCACAAATTCGTTCAACTGCAAGGGAGTTATACCCACATTCAGCGAAATTACCAGATGACTTCTGAGCATGGGCTCGGCACCACCGATGGCACTGAGTACCGATATCGTGACCAATTCACGTTCGGCCCAGGTTAAAACGTCCCTTTCAAAAATATCGGCAAACAAATGCTCTTTCAGAAAGGCATCTATTACCGGGGCAAAAGCAGCATAACCGGTGAGCGGCCCGTCTTGCGGCGCATTTGTGAGTTCTCCTAAAACCTTTTTACCTCGTTCGTATTTAGATGGTTCCCCCGGAATGGGCGATGCATCAGCTCCCGTTACATCATTGATCCCTTTGGCTTTTCGTTCATCCAGTACTTCCATAAAAGTTTGCAATCCCCTTATACTGCGCGGAAATCCGCAGTAAGCATAAAGATGCACGATTACTTCCTTTATTTCATTGATGGTTAATCCTGCGTCTAATCCTTCACTCTGTGCAGTTTTTAGAGACTGAAGGTCTCCTGTTGCCGTAAAAGCCGCAATCCTGACAATACTTTGTTGTCTTAAAGTTAACGCCTGGCTGGAATTAACTTTGTTTTGAGAATAAAGGTTACCTGAATAACAGAGGGTTGCCATTATCAATCCGATGAAGATCCTGATTATTATTTCTTTCACTTTTATAAGTATTTTGGAGCAGAGTTTTGTGCGGGTGACCATTGCTTACTCATGATGACAATTATAAATTCGGTTTATGTTGTTTTCAAAAAGTTGTTACTAATTGGAAAAAATTTACGTTAAAGATATTTACCAAAAAACTCATTGAGCTTGTTCATCGCCTGGTTTACATATTCAGGGACATAATAGGTTTGAATATGAGTGGCTCCCGGAATCAGGAATAATTCTTTTTCTTTTGTGCCTGTTGCGTGGTTGAAAGCAGCGTCGGTCATGTAGAAGGTATCGGCTTTGCTGCCAGCCATCATCAACAGGGGTTGGTTAATCAGGTCCATGTTGGTTGAAGCGTCAAATGCCATCAGATCGAGCAGGCTGCTCATTGTATAGCGAAAGGTTGAATTTGGGTGTGCGTGGGTGTTTCCGTAGTAATTATATCCTTCCCGATACAGGTCATACGGAATTTTTGCCAATTCTTCTTCTTCCGTTGGCATTGGACCATCAGCAGCATAAAGCACTTTACCCCCTGCGGCTTCCTGTGCCCGTGCTTCTGAAGCCTGTTTTAACCGTTCCTGAATGGTGGTCAGTCCGGAATTCATGAACCCGTTGCGCCTTACCACACCGGAATTGAACATGCTCAGGGTGGCCACTGCTTTAAAACGTTTGTCGGTTTGGGCAGCTGCCAGCGAATAACCTCCACCACCGCAGATGCCCAACAAACCAAGACGATCGTTCTTCACGCCGGCATATTGTGTTATAAAATCGGCCATTCCGCGAATGTCCTCAATGCGAAAGGCGGGCTTATCCACATTGCGCGGCTCCCCGCCACTGGCTCCCTGGTACGATGCATCGGCAGCAATGGTGATGTAACCTGATTCGGCCATACGCTGTGCATATAATCCGGCCACCTGCTCTTTAACCCCGCCGTTGGGATGGGCAACCACCACCGCCGGATATTTTTTCGACGGATCGTAGTTAGCGGGGAAGTAAATATTGGCAGCGATAACAATGCCGTTCAGTTTATAGGTTACAGGATGAATATTTACCCTGCCGGGCACATTTTCAGTAATGGCACCCCTGTAAACCAGGCCAAAAGGATTGGCGGGCCTGGTTTGACCTGAAGAAATAATGGTTGCCGTTGTGTACATAACAATCAAAAAAATGGTTTTTAATTCTCTTTTCATCCGTATATGTTTTATTATTAAAGGTCGCATAGTCCGGCTATAAATATTCATTAAGTTGAGCAATATGAGTAGATTAGAAATGCAACTTAAGAGTCAGAGATTAAGGAGAAAAAGCTGTTGCGATTTGTAGTTTTCCATTGCTTCACCCTGCGTGCTAAATACCATTTGGCTGCAGCTTATCACCTATGTTCACTGCCTTCTCAATCACGTCCAGTCTGGCTTTTCGCGGATCGGGTTTACCGACTGGTTTACCTTCGGGTTGCACATCGAGTATCTCGTTTGTTTTCGGATTGTAAAGCGGCCAAAGCGGAAGGCTGCCACCATTTGGATTGCCGGTTTTGGCAAAATTTACCCAGTAACCATTCATAATCCTTGCTACCTCTCTGTCTACGGGGTCTGCAATTCCTCCTTCCGGTACTCTGAGATTATCGAATACAAAAGAAATATCCGTTCCGTGCCCCGGGCCAAAAGGCATCCTTTCTTTCATTGCAGAGGGTACATAAGAGAAAAGAAAAATATAGGCCGGATCGCCTTTCGCAGCTACTGATTGAGCTGCAAAGCGGGCAGGCTCACCCCAGACCTTGTCTGTGTTAAATCTTGTTTGAATCTCTGCAAAATTTTTTGAACCATCAGGATCAAAGGCAGCCTTAGCCTCTTCTTTCAGTTCACCGAACATTGAAAACAATTCTTCCTTTGAAGTACTGGCATTAACAAAGGCACCACCTATTTCCGCGCTATTATTCCCTATCATGAGCGGGACTCTTGCCTGCCTGCCTGCATGATATGCATCCGAACAATTTTCAACGACAAGCTTACCGTCCAGAATAGGGCCTGAGTAGATACGGGGCCCTCCCTGGCCATCATTTTCCTGACCGCCGTCCACAATCTCTTCAACTTTAAGTGCACGCAGCCGGGCCAGTGCGGCCGCATCCGTGCCCTCGATCCCATGTTTACGTGCAAAGTTTATTCCGACCGTTTCCGCTGAAACAGGGTAGTATTGAGATGCATTTTCTTTACTTATCGGTCTGCCTGTCAGAACACCATCCCTTCCTCCGCTTGAATGGCCGATTGCCTTGTGGAACAGTCCACGCGCTGATGGTATGGTCATGAGGGAATGTATCGAAACGCCTCCTGCAGAGAAACCGAAAATCGTAACATTTTTAGGATCGCCTCCGAACGCCGGGATGTTCTGCTGAACCCACATTAAAGCAGCTATCTGATCCATGAATGCATAGCTACCTTTTGGTTCCTCAGGATGTTCGGCAGATAATGCAGGAAAGGCAAAATGACCCAGGCGGCCAAGACGGTAATTAATGCTTACAAGGATGACCCCTTTGGTGGCGAAGCCATTTCCGGAAGTATTTCCCGATCCTCCGACAAATGCCCCACCATGGATCCACACCAGAACAGGCAGATTTGCTCCCTGTTTAGCGCCTGCAGGCCGCCAGATATTGAGAAAAAGGCAATCTTCCGAAGAACCTTCCGCAATTGACCCGGAACCGCGGGGGAAACCTGCCTGTACGCAAATTGCGCAAAACTCGCTTGCATCGCGCACTCCCTCCCATACGGGTGCGGGTTGCGGAGGGCGCCAGCGAAACTCACCAACCGGCGGAGCAGCATAAGGAATTCCCCTGAAACTGTCGACATCCCCGTCTGTTATACCGCGAACAACCCCGGAAGCGGTACGAACTTCAGGCTCTGCATCCAGGACGGAATTTTGTGCGAAGGACCATTGCACGCAAATGATTGATAAAAATAGTCCGGTAATCGCTGATTTCATACTGAAATTTATTTTATAATTAATAATTACACTTAGTGTAAGATTGTTTTTACTTAGTCCAACCCTTTTTCCTTCAGCCATTCCGACATTAAGTCGGCAATTTCTATATTATTTAAATCTGAAAACGGAAAATGCGTATTGCCTTTAATGCCAATCTCAGGCAGATGCACTACTGTTACGTCGCCTCCGTGTGCATTTACAAAATCTTTCCATAACCTTGCCATTTCAAGACGTACACGCCATCCATCCTGACCTGGGTTGGGGTTTGGTTCATCAGGAATAAAATCACCATAGTAAATAACAATCGGGATTTTAGTAAGCTGTATAAACTCTTCCATAGGTACTGAAACCGCTGCGAGCGTGCCGCCCGAACTTGGCTTTGGAGCAGGCATTTCCCCTTCAGGAAACAGGAATCCGCTTCCGGGTTCATAACAAACGATTGCTTTTATCTTCTGATTTTTGATTGCGGTAAGCCAACCCATTCCACCGGAATGTGAGTGAGAAACAAGAATGCCTTCCCCTATCTTATCGAACAATGCAGAAACAGCATCCACATTGACATTGATATCGATCGGACCAACATTGGGTACCATCTGACGAAAATATTGTTCAAGTGTTGCATCATCCTGTGCAAACTGTACCCCCTCAAAATAGTCCGGCCATATGCCTATGCGAAAAGTTCCAAACCAACCCTGTTCGTCTGGTACCGGTGTAATTGTGCCTTCAACCGTACTGCGGCCGGCATTGCCTCTTCTGGGCTGGTCAATGAGATAAACAGGAAAGCGCCTGCGTAAAAATATATTCTGAAATCCTTCTCTTCCGTCGGGTGTGGTTTCCCATGTTTTGGAAAACTGTCCTATACCATGCCACATCACCAGCGGGTATTTGCGGGCCTCAAATGGTATCTGATAAAAAACATAGGCATGATCCCCGTGAAAGGTCTGACCTGCCGGAGTTTGATTGTACGGATCGAATGTATCGGGATTGGAAATCACCGTACCCCCGACAGCAAAGCTGCCTTGTTCGTCAATAACTAACTGACCGCCGGTATTACTTTCTGTATTGGATGAACATACGGTAATTAGAACAGATACAATGATTGATAAAAGAAACAGGTTTATTCTCCGATAAATCTCTTTTGCTCTATTCATAATAAACATTTTAAGCTTATAAACCCTCAGGGAGGGAACAAATTTTACCCTGCAAAGGTAAGATGAAAGAAATGATGGAGTTGTATACGAATTACGGTTTCTCATACCAGAATTACGGATACTCAGTTTTGCACATAAACAATTAAGAAATAAGGAATAAATTTGCTTCAGCAAAATATTCAAGTTATGAATGAAATAATAAAACTGGATAATATTTCCCAGTTCAATAACCTGAGGGGAATAGAGACTCATCATCCTTTAGTAAGCGTTTTTGAGTTTTCAAAAATGACGCTCATTCCTGAAGCTATGGCACAATACGGCTTTTATTGTGTTTTCCTTAAAGAGGCAATATGCGGCGACCTTAAATACGGGTGTAATTATTACGATTACCAGGAAGGTACCCTCGTTTTCATTGCCCCGGGGCAGATAATTGGCATAGGGAATAAACCTGGCAGTCCAAGGCCAAAGGGTTGGGGCTTGCTTTTTCATCCGGACATAATCCGCGGTACCTCTGTCGGACGGAATATCAAACAATATACCTTCTTCTCATACGAAGCAAATGAAGCCCTTCATATCTCGGAAAAAGAAAGGCATATTGTGATCGATTGTTTAAAAAAAATCGGTCAGGAACTGCATCAATCGATAGACAAGCACAGTAAAACTTTGATCTCAAATAACATAGAACTGCTGCTGAATTATTGTCTGCGATTCTACGACAGGCAGTTCATAACCAGGAGTATTGTCAACAAAGATTATCTTATAAAGTTTGAAAAGTTACTTGACGAGTATTTTCAATCGGATAAACCAGGGATTCTGGGATTGCCCACAGTAAGATACTGCGCTGACAACCTTCATTTATCGGCTAATTATCTTGGCGATTTAATAAAAAAAGAGACCGGAAAATCGGCTCAGGAACAGATCCAGCTCAAACTGATCGACATTGCCAAGGAAAGGATATTTGACACAAGCAAATCGATAAGTGAGATAGCGTATGGATTAGGGTTCAGGCATCCCCAGCACTTCAGCCGTATGTTTAAAAATGAAACAGGGCAATCCCCTAATGAATACCGGTCGTTGAATTGAAGTCCGGATCATAATTTCAATATGAGCAGAGGATTCGTCAGAGAAGATCTCATTTTTATCACCCTTAGCCAAAGCATTGATGAATAGAAAAGCCGGGGACAAGGTTACTTTGAAACGGGACACAGAAGAGATAGTGTACGAAATTATGGATATCTCCTACCCCTTGCATTGAGGAGTGACCTGAATCTTTTAACCAATCAACACCGCACGAACCAAGGAGCCCCTCTGCGGGGTAAACTCCACGACGCAGTTCCGCTTAGCGGAAGCACGACTGCACGAAAAAAAAGTTGCAACCGCCAACACGATTTTCATTAGCACCGGAACCTTACCGGAAGAATTAATCGTGTATCTTTGATTATCATAAACCCGCCTTCACCTATGAAAATGAATCACTTATTATTCTCCTTATTGCTGATTATTGTTTCAGCAGGTTCATGCACTTTCAGATCTGAATTCACTGTATCCTCTCCCGATGGTAATATCAAGACTGTCGTGAATTTCAACCGCGACCAGGGAACATTAACCTATAGTATTATCAGCGGAGGCAGTGAGATTATACTTCCGGGCCGGTTGGGAGTCAATACCGACGCAGGGGATTTCACCTCCGGGATGAAGCTGAAAAAGTCTGCTTCAGGTATTGTTGATGAAACATACTTTCTGCCACAGGGGAAAGTTTCAAAATACCGCAATCATGCAAATGAGTTTACTCTTACTTTCAGCAAGGATAAACGGAGGCTGAAAATCTGCTTCAGGGTGTATAACGACGGCGTGGCGTTCAGATATGAAATACCCGGTGAAGGAGAGATAACTATCCATAACGAGAGCAGTACTGTTCACCTGGCAGGCGAAAACTTCACATTATGGGGGCAATCCCATCCGAACAGGTATGGCTATGAAGGTGCTCTGGGGCCTGTTGAAAGTGAGCTTATATCCGTTCCGGTACTGGCAGAGCTCAAAGACCGGGGACATTTTGTACTGATAGGTCAGGCAGCTTCCTATGGCCATTATATTCAGCCGCATTTCAGACGGACGGGATCTGAACTTGCATTTTGTTTTCCTCTCGACCAGGAGAAAACCGGTCCTGTAAGGAGTTCTCTTCCTTTCGGATCTCCCTGGAGAATGATAATTATATCTCCTGATGATCCGGGAAAGATTGTTGAATCTTACCTGATGGAGAACCTGAATCCATCCACAAACAGTGCATTCCTGAATGAGGACGGCAAAGTTAAAGAGTGGGTAAAGCCGGGTAACGTTATGTGGGATTATATTGCGAAAGATGCCGATAAGCCCAGAATGTGGATTGACGCCGCCTCCGAAATGGGCTGGGATTACTATATGGCCGATGCAGGTTTCGCTAACAGGTGGGGAGGAAGCGATTCGGTATCGAACATTGTCAAATACGCGGTAACGAAGAACGTCAATGTAATAGGGTGGGCACATACACGCGAGTTCAATACCCGCGAAAAGGCTGCCGAAACCCTGATCCAGTACGCTTCCTGGGGCCTTAAGGGTGCCAAGATTGATTTCTTCGACCATAATACACTGAGTGAAAATCCCCGGGAATGGAGGGATTACGAGGATACCCAGCAGAGCCTGCAGATGAGGGACTGGATCTTTGAGTTTGCCATCCCCAACGAATTCCTCCTTGAACTCCACGGGAATACAATGCCAACGGGAGAAAGAAGGCAATTCCCTAATCTGATGACGCTGGAAGGAGTCGATGGGATGGAGAGAAGGGCAAAGCCTGCAGCAAATGACCTTACTATACCTTATATCAGGAATGTTATGGGGCCCGTCAGCTATACGGTTATTCATTTTGAACGGTCACCGGGTACTCATGCTTACCAGCTCGCTATGCCGGTTGTTTACGAGGCGGGATTGAAAATATACGCCGAACATGGCAGAACACTTCTAGAGTGGCCGGGCAGGGAACTGATCAAGGATATACCGGCCGCATGGGACGAAACAAGATTTATTGAAGGATTACCGGCAAGTCATATAGTCATTGCACGAAGAAAGGGATCAGACTGGTATGTTGCAGCGATGACAGATTCGGCAAGAAGCGTGGCTGTGCCCTTAAACTTCCTGGATCCCATGAAGAGCTACAACGCTCTCATTTTCAGCGACGACACCCATGAGACAATGAAAAGAGAGATTATTGAAGTGAATAACGGTACATTCCTAACGCTCGATCTGCTGGAAAGAGGTGGCTTTGCCTGCCGTATCACTCCCAATGAGTGATAATCGCTCCCGCTTAACCTTTCCTATTCATGAATTAATCAGGTTAAGATCTGGTGAATGAATTTTAATCACGTGGATTCAGACTCTATGTTTAGCATAATCAGAGGGAGACACACCAAACAGTTCCCTGAAGCATTTTG
>DCVC01000380.1:12642-29474 GCA_002328625.1 Bacteroidales bacterium UBA2198 | reverse complement strand
TATGCAATACCTTTGTCAGCACTTCTTTTCTTTTCCATTCCACTGATCTTTGCACTTTTTTTCGGACGTGTATTCTGTGCGGGCGTCTGCCCTCTGGGTGCTATTCAGGAACTTACAGGGTTCAGAAAGATCAGGGTGCCTAAAAGAGTTGAGTCGGTTATTGCATCAATACCTTTTGTTTACCTTGGTCTTGCCGTTCTTTTTGCAGCAACAGGGAGCCAGTTCATCATATGCCGTTACGATCCCTTTGTAGGCATCTTCAGGCTCGACGCTCCATATACGATGATAATCTTTGGTTCACTTCTTCTCATTGTCGGGATTTTTGTCAACAGACCCTATTGCAGATATCTTTGTCCGTACGGTGTTCTCCAGAATATTTTTTCACGCTTTTCATATAAACACCTCAGTATAACACCGGCAGAATGTATTAATTGCCGTTTATGCGAATCAGCGTGTCCTTATGACGCAATACTTCAGTCAGATCCCAAAGAAACGAAAAAGCCTCAGAAATCATTGAAAGAGTCATTGTTGTACATTACAATGATAGTTGTATTGACAATAGCCACCTCTGTCATTCTCAATAATATTGCTCCATCGCTTTCAGTTGTTAACAATAAAGTAAGCCTGGCAAGGGAGATTAAGCTGGAAAATGAAAAAGGGATCAAAGCCGTTTCAAAGGCAGCTGTTGCCTTCTTCGAGTCAGGGCAAACTGAAAATGAATTATTTGAAGAAGAACAACAAATAATAGCCAGATTCAGGAAAGGTGCACCCTGGGTGGGAATATTTTTGGGTTTATCCCTCGGAATAGGCTTTTTCAGGTTGACAATCAGAAACATACGTACTGATTATGAGCCTGACCGGGGTAGATGTTACAGTTGTGGAAAATGTTTTAGATATTGTCCTGTTAAGGTAAAAAAATAGAAGATGAAGTTTTCAGAAAAAGAAATAAGTATTTTTAAAGGGATCAGCCTGGCAGCAGGGATTTTTACCCTTGTAATTGCCTTTACCATGATCTTAAGTCTGATACAGCTTAAAACGATTGATCCTCTTGATAATCCTGCCTTGCAATCGGTAATGGAACAGTATGACCGCGATCCTGATAACAGGGATAAAGCTGAGCAGGTCAGGGCAATGGACCTGATGGCAAGGAAGGCCTATTTTTCCTCAAGATGGCAGGTCGAGACAGGCTCATACCTTTTGCTTGCCGGTGCTATAATCTTTGTTGTATTCCAGCGACTGATTTCAGGAAGTGAAAAGCCTCAACGTTCACTGCTCCCGAATAAACCGGACATCAATTCGGAAAGGATAAGAAATAATCGGTATCTGGTCATATCAGCCGGTGCAATTGCGATTATCGCTGTTATTTCATCATTCGTACTAAGGACAAACCTTCCCGCGCCGGGAAGAACCGCATCTATGACAGAACCTCCGGAATCATCTCCAGTACCGGCTGAAACATTCCAGCCGGGAGATATAAACTATCCTTTTTTCAGGGGGGAAGGCAGCCGCGGTATTGCCGGAGGGTCGGGTTTTCCGACCGAATGGAACGGGAAGGAAGGAAAGAATATCAAATGGAAAATTACTGTTCCCAAACCTGGAAAAAGTTCACCTGTTATCTGGGGTGATAAGGTATATCTGACAGGTGCGGTAAATGGTGATTGTGAGGTTTATTGCATAGATAAGAACAGTGGGGATATGGTCTGGACCGGCACAGCGTCTGGTTTCCCGGGAGCTTCCTCAACAGTACCGGATTCTGATGCCGATGCAGGTATGGCTGTTCCCAGTGTAGCTGTTAATCAAGACTATGTATGCGCAATTTTTGGAAATGGCAACCTTGTATGTTTTAATCCGGACGGGTCGCTCAGATGGGCAAAAAATATCGGCCTTCCGGAATCTGTATATGGATACTCTTCTTCTCCATTGATATACGACAAACTGCTGATAGTTCAGTTTGACAGCTATGAAAAGATAACACTTTCTGGTTTTGATCTGGAAACAGGGGAAGTGAAATGGGAAACTGTCAGAACAGGACGCCCCGTCAATTCCTCACCAGTACTGGCAACATTCAACGGTCAGCCGCAGATATTGATAAACGGGAATCCGAATGTTTCAGCTTATAATCCGGCTGACGGGAAAGAGTTATGGAGCCAGCCCGGAGTATCAGGTGATGTGGCACCATCACTTGCAGTGAACAGTAAAATGGTATATACAACAACAGATTATTATAAGCTTATCGCGATGACACCAGGCAAAAACGGATCAAAAGTCTGGGAGGATAACACCTTCACTCCTGATGTATCAAGTCCTGTTGCCAACGAAAAATACCTGTTTGTGGCAACCGGATACGGCGATGTAGCATGCTATAATGCTGAAACGGGAGATACTCTGTGGTCCCATTATTTTGAAAATCCTTTTTTTGCCTCACCTGTGATCGGAGATGACAAAGTATGGATGCTCGATCGCAGTGGAATAATGCATATTGTTGAAGCCGGGAGCACACTCAGAATAGTATCAGCCTCGCCTCTTGGAGAAAACAGTGACTGCACACCGGCATTTTCGGAAAAGAAAGTATATGTGCGCGGAAGAGTGAACCTTTACTGTATTGAAGAGAACTGATGATGAAAATAACTGGTAAATTTTTGCTCTTTCTTGTCGCAAGCCTTCAAATAGAGGCTCAAAGCAATGACTGGCCCGTTTTCCGCGGCAGGAACGACCTCTCAGGAAACACCGGTTTTGAATTTCCGGCACAACCAGTATTGCAGTGGAGTCTGCCTACCGGATCAAAAACCAAATCATCCCCGGTCATTAATAATGGAATGATCTTTTTTGGCAATGATAAAGGAACTCTTTACGCAGTTGGTACTGACGGAAGAATAAAATGGAAATATGAAACGGGAAGTCAGTTAGAGGCACCTCCGCTTGTGTATGACAATAAAGTTATTGCGGGTTCTTATGACGGTGTTCTTCGGGCAGTCAACAAATCAACCGGCAAGTTACTGTGGTCATATTCTTCGGAGAATCAAATAGTTGGTTCTGCAAATGTCTGGATTTCAGGCAAAAAAGCAGGCATTGTTTTTGGCAGTTATGATTTTTACCTTCACTGTGTTGATCCCGCCTCAGGGAAACTTATGTGGAAAATTGAAACTGATAATTATATAAATGGAACACCTGCGGTTACTGCTGACAGAATAGTTTTCGGTGGTTGTGACGGTATTATTAGGGTAGCAGATCCATTGGCAGGAAAGGCAAAAGATAATATCAATATCGGTGTTTATATTGCTGCTTCCCCTGCCCTTTCCGGTGATAAAGCATATTTTGGTGATTATGACGGGACTTTTTATTGTGCTAACCTGGCCACTAAGAAAGTTGAATGGAAAGTACCTCCGGAAGATGGAACGGGAGCTTTTCTGGCAATTCCGGCTATCAGTAAAAGTGCAGTTTTGATTGGCAATGAGGATAAAAACCTTTATTGCTATAACTCAGCAAACGGAAAGCTGAACTGGAAATACAGAACGAACGGAAGGATAGTTGGCTCGGCTGTTGTAACACCATCCAGGATTCTTTTCGGAAGTATGGACGGAAATATTCATATGCTGGGATTGGCTGACGGAAAAAGAACCTGGAGCTTCAATGCAGGTGCTCCGGTAAGCAGTTCTCCTGCTGTTACCATTGACAGCTTTTATTTTCTGACAGAAGACGGGAGGCTGCTTTCATTTGGTGCAAAAAACAGGCAAAATAACCCTCTGTGTAACTCTGTAACTTCTCTGTGACTCTCTGTGTAACAGAAAGAAAAGAACTTACACAGAGTTGCACAGAGAACAGACAGAGGACTCAGAGAAAAAACAGAAAAATGAAAATAGTCTATCTTATTACAGGATCGGGTGGGTCATTTTATTGCGGCAATTGTTACCGTGATATGCTTTACGTAAGAGCAATCCGCAAGGTTAAAGGAATTTCGGCGACTGCAATCCCATTGTACCTGCCGCCTGATCTGCCACCAGCCGAAAGTGGATTTGACAGACACGTATTCTTTGGTGCAATTTCTATGTATCTGAGAGAGAAAGTTCGTCCTCTCAGGAAAATGCCTTATTTCCTTGATAAGTTGTTTGACTTAAGGCCATTGCTTAAGATCGCTGCACGGCAAGCCGGTACCACCCGTACCGAGGGTCTCGAAGATCTGACATTGAATATGATCAGAGGGGATAATGCATTCCGGGACAAAGAAGTCGACAGACTGGTCAGATATCTTACCCGTGACGGGAACCCCGATATTATTCATCTGTCCAACGCCNNCTATTGAATGAGGATGACTGGATCGACGAAATGGCAGAACCATACAAATCAGACGCCTGGAAAATGATCTCTGAAGAGGCTGTCTATATTGATTCATTTGTGACTCCCAGCAAATACTACAGGGATCATTTTCTTGAAAAAACAGGAATGAAAGGGGAGAATATCCACATTGTACCCCTTGGGATCGATCAGTGGGATAGTATTCCACAGGATGAAAACCCATATTCTCCATCGATAGGATATTTCTGCAGAGTAAATCATATGAACGGATTTGATAAACTGGTGGATGCTTTCATTGAGCTTAAATCAAATGATTTGCTTCCGGATCTCTCCCTCCATGTCTGCGGTGGTTTTACCGGAGATGACAAACCCTTCATAAGGGAACAGATAAAGAAGCTCAGGGATCATGGATTGAAGAGCTCTGTTAAAATATATCCGGAATTCCAGGGCAATGCAAAACAGGAGTTTTTCAGGAATATTGACGTAATGAGTGTTCCTGTCAGGAAACACGATGGTTACGGACTTTATATCCTTGAAGCAAATGTTGCCGGCGTTCCTGTCGTGCAACCTGCCACCGGTGCCTTCCCTGAAATAATTGACAGTACAGGAGGAGGAATAGTCTATTCACCTGATTCAGTTTCCGAGCTGTCAAAAAGCTTAATTAAGCTTATAGGAGATAAAAAGTTACGGACTGAACTGGGAAACAAAGGTAAAAAAAGAGTAATGGAAGATTTTACACTAGATAAAATGTCTTCAGGACTCTCCGGTGTGTATAATAAACTTATCAGCAATGCTGCAGATAAATAATATTTCCAAATCATTTCATCAGAGAGGTATAGTACTGGATAATCTGAATCTGGAAGTTAAGGACGGAGATTCAGTTTCAATAACCGGTCCTTCAGGCTCAGGGAAAACTACACTGTTGAATATCATTGGATTGCTGGATAAACCTGATAGTGGAGAGATACTTTTCAGGGGGGAAGAGGTGTTGAAGTATAATGCTGAAGAATCGGCCGGATACAGAAATAAGAACATAGGATTTGTTTTCCAGGATCACCTTCTTCTTCCATACCTCACTGTACGGGAGAATATATTACTTCCGCTTCTCGCCGCAAAGAAGAAAGATGATGAGTACAGTGAGAGCAGTGCTCATGCTGATAAACTCATGGAGAATCTCGGAATATCCGGATTTGCAAATAAATATCCACATAACATATCAGGTGGTGAGGCTCAGAGAGTGACTCTTGTCAGAGCTCTGGTCAACAAGCCTTCAATTCTTCTGGCAGATGAACCCACGGGGTCGCTTGATAAGGCAAATGCCGATATTCTGGGAGATCTTCTGCTGAAAATGAACAGGGATTTTGGAATATCCCTTGTACTTGCTACTCATTCAACAGGCCTGGCTGAAAAGATGGCGATACAACTTAATCTCATTGACGGGAAACTTGTTGGCAGAAGCAAGATACTCTGAAAGGCCTGAATGAAAATCAGTATACTCCATATTATCAGAAGATCACTGGCATATCACAGAACCGGTGTACTGTATCAGTTTCTTATTATAATTCTGCTTTCTGCAGTTATTACAGGCTCACTGATGACTGGAAGTTCTGTGAAGACCAGCCTTAAAGAATTGTCTGCTGAGCGACTTGGTAAAACAGGGATATTGATAAGTTCAGGGATCCGTTATTTTGATCCGTCTCTGGCAGAAAGGATGAGCAGCAAAACAGGACTGAAATGTACGGGAATCCTTGAGATGGAAGGATTTTGCCGGAATTTTTACTCCGGGGAGACTGCTTCCGGTGTAAAGATATTTGCCACTGATGAGGAATTTCTGAATTTTCACAATATTGACGGAATAAGAATAACCAGAGGTGAAGCAGCAGTAAATGAAAAGCTTGCGAATTATCTGGGATTGGAGGCCGGCGATGAAATCATTATCAGTTTCAACAGCGTAAGTGAATTACCCGGAGACGCCCCTTTTGCCCCCGAAAAGAAAGGAACAGGTTCGATAGTATTGAAAGTCGGAACCATATTAAACCCCGACCAGTCTGGTAATTTTTCGTTAAATATCAGCCAGATAACTCCTTTGAATATATTTATTAACAGGAATGATCTTACCGACAGTAAAGGCAGAGTGCCAAAGATTAACAGACTCCTTATCGAAAGCAAAAATGGTATTTCAGAAAGTGAAACTTATAAGCACCTTTCCGGCTTATTAACTCCGGAGGATATTGGACTCAGCCTGAGATTAGTTCCAAAAACAGGCGGAATCGAAATAATTTCTGAGAGGATTTTCATAGATCAGTTAATCATTGATGAAATCAGGAGGCAACTCCCCTCCTCTTATCCTGTTTTAACATATCTTGGCAACAGCTTTTCAACCGGAACCAGATCAACACCATACTCGTTTATTTCCGCATTGCCACCTTCCCTTTACCCGGAAATCCCTGAAGGGAACAGGATAATATTAACTGACTGGATTGCTTCTGACCTTGGAGTTAAGGAAGCAGACACCATAATGGTCACATGGTACTCCCCGGATCCCTCAAACAGATTGGTGGAAATCGATAATAAATTTACTGTCAGCCAGATAGTTGATATGAAAAGCCTCTGGAGCGACTCTTTACTGATGCCTGAGTTCCCCGGGATTGCAGGTAGTGAATCGTGCTCAGACTGGGATGCCGGTGTTTCAATCAGAATGGATCGCATCAGGCAGAAAGATGAGGATTACTGGAATTTATACAGGGGCACACCAAAAGCTTTTATATCTTATAAAAAAGGTGAAGAATTGTGGGGGAACAATTTTGGACCCGCTACCTCAATAAGGTTCTCTTCCGGTATTGCAGAAGATGAAATAAGATTAAGACTTACCGGAACTCTTGATCCGTTCAAAGCAGGGTTCTTTATTACTGATATGAGGCGCCACTCTTCAAAGGCAGCGAGTGAGAGTGTCGATTTCAGCACTCTTTTTCTTAGTCTGGGATTCTTCATTATCTTATCTGCAGCGATCCTGATGATTTTAGTCGTCTCAATCTTCTTTCAATCGAAAGAAAAACAAATATCAACACTTTATTCCCTTGGATTTACAGGCAAGTGGATTGAAAGACTTCTGATGCAGGAAACAGGCTTTATAGCGTTCGCAGGAGCAATGATCGGAGCATTCACCGGTTTTTTGCTTAATCTTATCCTCATTAAATCACTTAATACAGTCTGGCAGGGTGCCGTCCAGACTGACACACTTAATGCCAGATTTGATTTAATACCTTTAATATCAGGTTTCCTGGTAAGTTTTGCAATAATAGTTATAATACTCAGGATAAAATCGAAGCTGTTTCTGAAAGAACTTAATAAGCCTGAAACAGGCATTTTAAAGAAACCTTCTTCTGATAGAAATTCATGGCTTATGTTTATTTCCTTTTTTCTGGCAATTACGACGCTAATCCTCTCATTCCTCATTCATGACTATGCTTCTTCTCTTTCATTTTCAGGAGGCATTCTGATGTACATCTCACTCGTTTTTCTGTTGCGTTACTATTACTTAAAAAGCCCTGAAAACAAAAAACAATCATTCAGAAAAATTGGGATTCTGTCGCGCTTATATTATTCCTTCAATCCATTCCATGCGATCACCCCCGCTGTTTTCATAGCTGCAGGTCTGTTCGCAGTAGTCATAACAGGGGTTAACAAAATGAGTATCAGCAGCAATATGTTAAAACCTTCCGGAGGTACGGGAGGTTTTATTCTATGGGGAGAATCAACGGTACCGGTGAGGGAGAACCTGAACAGTGACAAGGGAAGAAAGGAATTTGGGCTCGATGAAAATGAACTTGAGAGTCTCTCATTTGTGCAGGCCAGGAGGTTGCAGGGCGACGATGCAAGCTGTCTTAATCTCAATCATGTGGCCTCTCCCCCTCTGTTAGGACTGAACCCTTCATTTTTTATAAGCAAGGGATCTTTTTCATTTGCAGCAAAAGTAAAAGACCTGAATACGGTAAATCCATGGGAATCATTAAGTTATGCTCCTGCGAATGGTACTGCTTATGGAATCGTTGACCAGACTGTGCTTCAGTGGGGACTCAAAAAAAAGATTGGAGATACACTGATTGTCTGGTCAGAAAATGGCCAGCAGATTAATATCATAATTTCAGCAGGACTAAAGTCGTCTCTTTTCCAGGGTTATGTCATAATCGGAGATGAAAATTTCAGCAGATTTTTTCCGTCAGTTTCAGGGAGCGAAGTCTTTCTGGTGGATGGCAGATCAGAATTATCAGATTATTATAATGAAATTCTGACTGACAGATTATCCACGTTTGGTGCCCGCTTTGAACCGGCAAGTGAGAGACTTGCATCATTTTTTGTTGTCACAAATACATATCTCTCAGTTTTTTCAATACTAGGATTAATTGGTATGGTTCTGGGTGTTATAGGATTGGGTTTTATTCTGATAAGGAATTTTAACCAGAGGAAAAGGGAATTCGGACTAATGATGGCAACAGGATATTCATTGAAGGATATCCGTGGAATTATTTTCATGGAACAGTTTCGAATACTACTTAGCGGAATGCTTATCGGACTTATTTCAGCATTTCTGGCAACAATGCCTTCAGTGATCAGCGGGTCGGAAATACCCTGGATAAATATCGTTTTAATGTTTATTTTGATTGTGTCGGCCGGATTGGCAGCTCTATACATCTCTCTCAAAACAATCCGGTCAGAATCGCTTATTTCAAATATAAGAAAGGAATAATATCTGCATAGGTGTTATTATTTCCCAACTGCCGTGAGGTAGTGCTGGGTGCGGAAAAAGATCATACCATCTGTTATTGCAGGTGCGGTCATGCAAATATCATTCATCGGGATCTCTGCAATCAGCCTGAATGTATCACCATCCTGGATTACATAAACAGTACCCTCTTCATCTACAATGTATATTCTGCCATCAGAAGCAACAGGAGATGCAATAAAGCTTCTGGTTTCTCCCAGCTTTGCAGTGTAAATTTCTTTACCTGTTGAAGGATCAAGACAATTTACCACACCGTTCCAGTTCACATTATACAGACGGTTACGATAAAGAAGCAGTGTATGCATATATGAACCCCCTCTCGGATTACTCCAGAGAACGCCGCTATTTGATGTTTCACCCTCTTTAAGGGTTATATCTCCTCGTGCACTGGTTTTCACCGCTATTATTGGTGCACTTCTTCCATGAGCGCTGTTGAAGAATATCACTCCATCACCTGAAACCGGTGTCGGGATCTGTATATCTCCACCACCGGACATTTTCCAGATCTCCTCCCCTGTTTGGAAATCATAACCTCCGCGATGCTTGTATCCGTTTACTGCAATAAACACTCGTCCTGAATGAGAATAAATATTAGGTGTACACCAACCAGGATATTCATCCCTTTGGCTTTTCCACAGTTCTTTTCCTGTTTTAACATCGTAGGCAGCCAGAAAGGAATTTTCCAGTACATCACACTGGATGATCACTTTACCATCGTAAATGACCGGAGAACTGGCAAATTCCCATTCCGCACCGGGCATTGTAAAAAACACGGATTTAAGTATTCCGAAGTTCCTCTGCCATTGCAGATTTCCATTCATATCATAGCAATAAAGGCCTTCAGACCCAAAAAATGCCACGACAAAATTCCCATCCGTAGCTACGGTAGAATTTGCGTGTGTTGATTTTGGATGGCGCTTAATCTTAGGGACACCTTTATAAGATGTTCTTTCCCATAATATTCTTCCCGTATTCTTGTCGAAACAAAAAACCTTCCATTCGTGTACTGATTCATCCTTGATGGAAGTGATGTCCCCAAAAATACCCGGTTTAAATCCGGCCTTATCTTCTTCGCTTACCGCTGTTGTAAGAAAAAGTCTGTTATCCCAGATAACAGGGCTTGATAATCCCAGTCCGGGCATCCTTATCCTCCATTTCACATTGACCATATCAGACGGATCAAAAGTCCCGGGCAGGTTGGCATTATCAAGCACGCCCGAAGAAAGATATCCACGGTATCCCGGCCACTGTCTTTCGGTATTGATCTGTGCCTGTGTTTTTGCTTGAAAACCAGACTGAAAAAAAAGTAGTGCAAAGATTATTGATATGATTTTCATAGTGTACATTGTAATTCCTTATATATAAGTTTAATGCTACTCATCATCGTCGTTATCGTTCTTATCGTTATCTTCAGGAGGGTTACTTTCTGGCTGAGCGACATAGTAGAATATCGTTATTTCACAGGTGTCTCTGAGGAAGTCAATTTTCCCGGTTTCCACCCTGTTTATCTTTCTGATCCCGGTTCTCTCGCGAAGGTCGTTTAACAATTCCTCATATTTGTCGGGCTTTATCAGATTAATCTTCTCATAAATAATGGTCTTTGATGATTCATGCTTTAAAAGCCATAGTTTCTCAAGGCCGAAGGTTATGAAGACAATCACTGCATTCGTGAAAAGAAGATCTGCCAGGCTTGAATTAGTACTTGTAAGTGCATTAATGACAGATACTCCGATTACCAGGAACAGGTAAGTCATCTCTTTGATAGGTATGGAATTGGTACGATAACGTATTATCCCGAAAATGGCAAACAGACCCAATGCGAATCCTATCTGGAGCTTTACACTCTCAAGAAGAAAGCAGAGAAGAAAAACGATACTTGCAATAAGAATATATGTGAAAAGGTAGTCTTTTCGCTTTGTGGTTGTATAATAAAGCCATCTGATGAGTATCAGAATGACGGCAGTATTAAGTGTAAACCTGAGGACAAATTCCAGGAAATTCGGGACATCAATGATCTTTATTCCGGCAATTTTCACAATATCAGTCGCTAACAGATCTATTGTATTCATTTTCAATTTTATTGATTAGTAGCATTTTCGACTTAAGAATATTCTTCCGGGGCAGGTCGTAAAGCAAGGCTGTCCCCATGCAATATTTGCTGAATCCCGTCGGATGAACCGATAGTTTTTTGATTAATGTGTTAAAAGGTGTGCCGAGGGACATACCCTTCTTTTTTTGTTCAACAACAGCTAAGAATGGAATTCCGGCCACTGTTCCATAAGGTTCTGAGTATGATAGATTAAGATCAATAGTGATCCGTTCAGTAAAATCCAAACCTGCAAACGTTATCCTGCTAAAACTATTTTTCAGAACCTGACCAAGAACCAGCGGATCGTATGGCAAATGTTCCTGTATAAACTCAATTGCCCTGTCATTCAAACCATTCTCCGGCAGATTATCCCTGATCCTCCATTTTATAGTCCTGTATTTATTTGTCCGCTTTTTTATTTCCAGAAAGGTTTTGCCTGTGGTTTCATATTTTCTGTAACGGACTTTGTTTCTTTCCAGTTTCCCTGTAACATGTTGATTGAAAAAAATATAATCATCAGAATCAAGATATGTGGTCAGATAAGGAAAGATTCTCATACTGTTTATCTCCAGGATCCTGTATTGTCCATCCATCAATGTGAGTAAATCGGGGATTCTCCTGACTGAAAGAACATACTTTGTATCTATCCGGTCCATAAGCCGGGCATTACCCATCTCATCAAGATCAAAAGGCACAAATGAATCAAGTATTTCTTTAATTTCAGGGGGCTTCATTATCAGAAGGTTGTGTACTGGTAAATTTTTCTTGATTTTATTCTCCTGTTGGCATCATATACTATTTTTTCAACCCTGAATCCATTTTCAATTTTGTATTCAGAAAACTCAATCAGTTTGCCTGAAGGATCAAATTTTTCCTCTTTTATTTTATTGCCGTCCTGATCGTACTGATACCTGAAGTGCTTGTTCACTTTGCCCTGTTTGTATGTGATCTCTTCCAGTATATTTCCTTTATTGTCATAATGAGTTTCGGATTCTTTAAACTGTTTTTTTACCAGCATATCATGTTTCTCCTCTAAAACAATAATGCTTTTAATCTTATCCTTTGAGCCTGATTTCTGGCAATACGCAGACAGGAAACTGCCCAATAACATGATTGTTAGTAAGAAAATTTTCAATTTCTTCATGACTGACGTAATTTAAGATTTTTATAATACACTAATGATAAACCAATTATTAGACAATTTAGTATGAATAATATTCTATGGTTTACAGATTTTTTCTAAAATTTAAAATTTGATCTTATAATTAATTGAAATCAGATGCAAATCAGACAGTTTTGGAAGGTAATCACGGATAAAAATATATTCACCCTCCACTGATTGTCTATTGGTTATTTTAAGTTCGAGTCCCGCTGTTAACCACTTCTTATCAATCACTCTTACAGGATTGTTGAACATCGGGCAAAAGATTTCTGCAGATATATAGGGATTTAACGGGAAGGTAGGTGTGTCATAACCCAATCTCAGCCTATATCTTGAGTGTGCATCAGGGATTTTGTCCTCTTCATCCTCGAAATATGTTTTATACCTTTCCTGGAACCTGAATCTTCCGGAAAGTGTGAAATATCCCAACGGAAGAAAGCCTTTGACATCAACAAAAAATTTGTGCCTCAGGTGGTATGAATTATCATCTTCAATATTTTCGGTGATCCTGTATGAGCCGGCAACCGAAAAATACTTGTTGAATTTGTAGTCTAATCCGGCTTCAAGAAAAAACTCTTCAATTTTTGAAGCCTTATTAAAAGTCCTGACAGCAGTTGACAGATCAAGCTCCAACTTCTTGATTATTTTGTGTTCAGCTTCAATACTGTACCATATCCCAAAATCTTTTTTCTGTGAAAATGCAGTTAATGTAATTAGAAAAAGAGGTGGAAACAGAAGGATTCGTTTAATCATAAAAAACACTTTAATCAGATATGCAGCAGCCTTGTTCTATAATGCACATTCATTCAAACCGAGGTCAAGCTCAGGTTGTACCTTATTCATCGATGAAAACAGGACAAGTGCTGCACCAAGAGCTGTAGCATTATTAATAACAGATGTATATACTTTTTTTGTTGAGAAAGCCTGTGCCAACAATTTAAGAAAGATGTTATTTTTTGAAAAACCTCCGGTAATGTAAATATTCTCGGTTTCGTCATTCTCGGCAAGGACAAGCTTTATTGCTTCAATTGTAAGATCACCAAGCTCAATCATCAGCTGATGGTAGCCCTCGTCGAAAGATTTGAAATCATAAAGATCAATCCTGTCCTTGAAATCTCTCGATCCGGGGCCACTGTTAAAGAAGGCCCTCTTATCACCACTGTATCTTTTCTTTAACATATCGATCAAATCGTGGTCATAATCCACACTCCTGAAAAAATCATCAGTGGTTCGGAAATGATTGTTTAACAATTTCACGGCAGTTTCATGCATATAACCAAGAAATAATCTGGATGATTTTACAGGCTGCATATTGACACTCATATAACAGAGGCAATCTCTGTCAAGCTGTTCGGCAGTTAATGTTTCATTATTGAAAGGATTCATGTTTATACACCATGTTCCTGTTGATACAAGGAGAAATTTACCTTTTTTCCCCGAGAAGTAAGGAGCAAGAGAAGCCGAACTGTCGTGAATACCAACGCCGGTCAACATCTTTTTTCCCTCAATGACAACTTCGTTGAGAGTGCCTACCGGTGACGGCTGAGGAAGCTCTATCCCCTCATCGCTGATCCATGAGTGGTATCTCATATTGTCGAAATCCCACATTGCAGTATGACATCCAATAGAAGTATGTTCAGAATGGATTTTTCCTGTAACCAGATTTGATATATACTGAGGAAAATGAAGAATATGCCTCACCCTTGAAAAAACCTCAGGTTTAGTCGATTTAAGCCATAATACCTGTATCCCTGAGTTTAGCATTCCAAGAGCAGGCGAAGCTGTCCTCCTGCAAAACTCATCCTGACCGCCATATCTTCTGTAGAGTCTTTCCGGTATCCTGTCATCAACAGGTTTAAGATAATTATAAACAGGGGTTACCCTTTTTCCCTGTTTATCAAGATATGCAAGGGTTGCGCCATATGTCGCAAAATTAAGCGCCGTAACATCATATTTTTTTGATCTGGCCAGGACAGACACAGACTCTTTTATCCACTTTTCAATATGCCCGATATTATCACATTCAAAACCGTCATCATCAAGAGTCTCCTCAAACCTCACTTCTTCCTCTGAAACAAGGTGGAGGTTATGATCAAATAGTACAATCTTTTTATTGGTTTTACCTACATCAAAAACAGCAATGACTTTTTCTTTCATATGTTGTTATTCATTTGACCTGTCGTAAGATCGCAGCATACAACGACCCGACTGCTTCACCCGTTCAACTCTGTTCCATAATCTGAACCCACAAGGAATAAAACGTTAATGCATAATTTTAATTGTAATATCTTATCTTTTCAAAAGCACCTCTTTTTCATACTTCTCAATTTCAGCAATATAGTCATGACCAACGGGCACACCATTAATAAGGCAATAATAGTCCCATACTGCACCCAAAGGTTTTGTCTTCATCAGTTCAAGCAGGGATAATCTTTCAAAATTCATGCCTTTTTCTTCAAATTTCTTAAGAGACTCAACCGGTTCGAGCAGAGCATTTAAAAATGCGATCTGAGCTGACCTGGTACCTATTACGTATGCTCCTATCCTGTTGAGGCTGGCATCAAAGAAATCAAGACCAATATTTACTCTGTTAAGAGCTTTGGCTCTTACTATTTCCTGTGCCATGAGGATAAGTTCATCGTTAAGTGTCAGTACATGATCGCTATCCCACCGGACACCTCTTGTCAGGTGCAGCAGCAGCTCATCGACAAAAAGAAGGATTGATGAAATCTTATCACCGACCTGTTCAGTCGGGTGGAAATGACCATTATCGAGAGTGATCATTGTATTATTCTTAACAGCATAGCCAAGATAAAAATCATGCGATCCTACTACCATCGATTCAGAGCCAATTCCAAACAATTTGCTCTCTATGGAATCTTTCAGGTACTTTTTTGGATATTTGACTGAAAAAATATCATCCAACGATTTTTTCAAAAGACTGCGGAGTGTGTATCTGTCAACAGGGGTATCTTTTGATCCGTCGGGAATCCAGATATTATGAATTGAGGGTGTACCGAGCTGTTTACCCATTTCAGCTCCGATGGCACGGCATCGTTTGGTGTGTTCAATCCAGAATTTCCTTACTCCGGGGTTTTTACTTGACAGCGTGAAACCGTCATCAGCCAGAGGATGCGAAAAACACGTACAGTTAAAGTCAAGTCCGATCCCCCTTTCTTTTGCCCAATTGATCCACCCCTGGAAATGTCCTGGTTCTATTTTGTCGCGATCAACCAGTTTCCCATCAAACTCGCCATAGATTGCATGCAGATTCAGCCGTTGTTTTCCCGGGAGCAACGACATCACTTTGTCAAGATCCGCTCTCATCTGAACTATTGTTTTTGCCTTTCCCGGAAAATTACCCGTAACCTGAATGCCTCCTCCTCCGAGTTCGGCACCGGACTTCTCAAAACCTCCTACATCATCGGTCTGCCAGCAATGAAGACTTATCTGAATCTGGTCCAGCACCTTAAGGACTTTTTCTGTATCGATTCCAAGTTCTGCATACTGTTCCTTAGCCAGCTGATATGATCTTTTAATCTGTTCTTTTTTCATCTTTTTTTGTTTTATCCTTATTTTTTTGTATATTTATTATTATGTGACCTTTACTCCATGTAAAATACCGGATCAAGCGGTTTTGTTACCGGAGAATTATCAGGGTTGGTTTCCATAATATCTGCCATATAATTCCACCATCTTTTTACTACTTCAGTGGCCCCGAGATCCTGTGACGAGCTTTCTCCAGACTGTTCCTGGTATGCAAAGAGCGTGTTTGTTTCTTCATCAAGGAAAATAGAATAGTTACCGATTCCGTTGCTCTTTAATAATTCCACCAGTTCGGGCCATATTTCATTATGTCTTTTTTTGTACTCTTCTCTGCAGCCGGGACAGAGCTTCATTTTAAATCCAAATCTTTTCATAGCAAATATGTTTTATCCAAGTTTTACAATGAATGTGGAAAGAATAAGTACGACAATACCTGTTACAAGCACAATAATGGTCCTGCTTTTAACTCCTTTCCATTCCCTGAGCAGGATACCCCATATATTGGCTATTGCTATGTTTAATGCCATGAGGATACTCCATCCGAAAACTGCCATTCCTGCAGGAAGTTTACTGGAACCCATTCCAAAAAAATGAAATTGCAGAAACCAGAGCAGGCCTGCAAGAAAAGTAAAGAACAGATTGTTTAACAGTATTCCTCCCGTTACGGAAAAATAGTCTTTGTAGGATTTATTCCTGATATTTAAGAATCCGCAATAACAAAGGTTGGTAATGAAACCGCCCAGAAGGATAAAAATAAGCGAGGGATTCTTTTGGAACAGGGGGTTTGTGCCGTGTTGCAGGGCAATATTTTCTATGGGTTTTCCGGCTTCAAATCCAAAATTGAAACATGCACTCATAACGCCCGCAAACACGGCAATCAATATTCCCTTTTTCAGGGCAAATTCTTTTACAGCAGCTTTTCTCTCCTCGCTGGTCATTTCTTTGCTTTTAAGAGAACC